>JALVDO010000232.1 GCA_027008975.1 Saprospiraceae bacterium
GGAAGATACTCCTACTCCTGACACTATTCCGGATGCTCCAAAAACAAAGGAAGATGTCGTGCAAAAACTGAAAGAACTATCTCAGCTCAAGGAGGATGGCATCCTGACCGAAGAGGAGTTTCAGGAAATGAAAAAGAAAATTATTCTGGCTTATGTTGGAGATGGCTAAAGTCAAGGAGTTAAAAACTAAGATAAACGGCAATTGCCACCAGGATAAAATGTAATAGTTCTGCTGCACCCGATTTTAATCGGGTAAACTGAAATGCCATAACCACACTTAGCGGAATTGCAAACAACGCATAATCGTAAACCTGAGCACTGGACTGAAGAATGACCACCAAAGGAATAAAGGGAATCATCCAGTAAATGACGTTGATTTTCCGCCGAACAATAACCTGCTTTTTCTTGATGTTTTTGTTATAGCTAAACAAAGCACTCAATAATAAAAGGCTTAAAATGCCCGTGGCAATCCATTCTTTCAAGTTTTTACCCATTAAGGGAATCTGTGTTGCGTCAAAATATTGAAACAGCAAATCTCCACTAAATTCCGAAAAATGGCCGTTCCAAAAGTATTCAAAAGCCATGAAAAAATAAGGTATGACAAAACCCGTCAAAATCATCAAGGTCTCTTTGAGCCTCGCTCCCAATAATTGAAAGCCCCCAAGTATTGCCCATAAAACAAAGACCCACATCGACCAGTAAAACAAACCGGCTAATCCTATAAAAAAGCCTGTATTGAATAAGAAAATAGCGTTGTAAACTTTATTGGGGCTATAAAGCAGGTTTTGCAATGCCAATATCAGGCAAACAGCACCTATCGTCAACCCGGAAGGCATCACGTAATCGAGTCGTAGCGCCATAACCAGAATAAAAAACAAGCCCGACAATAAAGTCACTTCACTCTCCAATCGCTGCCTTACCGTAATAATGCTCATCAAAAAGCCCCCAATAAAGACGATAGCAATCCCTATGAAAAACCGTAATAGAACAGGTTCAGGTAGCCGGGATAATAATTGCTCGTGGAGGTACCCTGTGACCGGAGCAGTTTTATTCACTACCGTGGGCAAAAAATCACCAACCTTCAATATTGCAGCATAAAAGAAGAATAAAATTCCGACGGAAAACTGATTGGTTTTGAATAATTGAAGCACTTCTTGCCTGTGTTTTTATTGTAAATACCCGCCAAATGTACCCAAAAACATAGAAAAAGTGTATTTTTTTGAAAAAAAGTAGTGTAGAGGTGTGGATTTTTTGACTTTCTGGCGTCTTAGTTGTTAAAGACCGGAATTTGTTTTTCAATGAAAGCAAAAGGCTCTGTCTGATTCCAATACCAAACCCCTTTTCAATTTTCTAAAAAATGGTGCTAATTCAAGGAAAATACCGGCTCAACGGAGTTTGAGTGGCTGTCGAATTGGTTTAGGAGATGAATCTCGTAATCCATAAAGCGGGACAGCGGGAGATTTTCGATAATGGTGATAACCTCAATCTGATTCTCTGCTGCGATGACCATCCACAACTTCGATTTTTCTAAAGACAAGGCATAGTGTGCCATCTTCCCTTCCTGAAAATATTTATTGACCGCTACGCGCTGATAGGAGACCAAATCAAAAAACTCCTCCGAAAGTGGCTCATCCATGGTAAAGTCAACCATATAGTGACGAATATTACTCATAATTGATTTTGAATTCAGAAAAACGGTAAATGTAAGTATTTTGTTTTAAAAATGCCATCTTTGCACCAAAATACGTTGAATGAAGCTAAAATATCAAGTAAAATCAGCATTGAACAAGCTAAAACGTCGGCTGTGGGCTAATAATTTGCCCTTAATCAAGTTTTATTATCAAAATATTTGGCATCCGGCTGCCGGTACGCTTAGCGCTTTCTTAGATGACTTTTCCAAAAACAATAAAAATATTTTTTTTATTCAGGTCGGTAGCAACGACGGAATTCAGCATGATCCTTTGAGCAAATTCATTAAGCGAGATCATTGGCAAGGCATTATGATCGAACCACAAAAGGAGGCTTTTCGGCACCTTTCTTTTGCTTATAAAAACGAAAATATCACTCCACTAAATATTGCGATAAGCGATATAGACGGCAGCAAAAAACTCTACAAAATTGCCTTTAGTAATGAGCGATGGGCAAGTGGTATTAGTTCCTTTCTAAAATCACAGGTCGAAGCACAAATAGATAATGGGCACGTAGGACGTATGTGCAAAAAGTACGGTATTACTCCTCCTGCGAATAAAGCAGACTATATTACCTACGAGGAGGTAGCGTGCCTGAGCTTTCCGACCTTATTCGAGCGCTATAAAGTCGGAAAAGTCGATATTTTACACATAGATACGGAGGGGTTTGATTTTGAAATCATCAAATTGTTTGATTTTAATCGCTTCCTGCCCAAAGTGGTTATTTATGAACATACTCACCTATCAAAAGAGGACAAAGCGGCTTGTCAACATTTTTTGCAAAAAAAAGGGTATGCCACTAGAACATATAATGCGGATACGGTAGCATTCATTAGCTGAATATCGGCGGAACAAAAAAAACTCCCACACCAACGGTATGGGAGTATAAAAAAACAGCAGGATAAAACCATGTCAAGCTGTCATAAAAATTCCAACCTGACTGATGCCTTGTATGAACAAAACATCTGGATGTGTGTTTGTTGTATCTTTGGGCGTGGCATAACTCATTTGTCTATGCACTAGTGGGAGGGCTCATCTGTACTCGGATTTTGATTTAATCCGGACGATAAACGCCCCCTAACAACAAGGAGTTGTTATTCCTGTCGATGCTGACAGAACCGCGATTGCGCTGAAAATACCTAAAGTGTGCTAATCCGTCGAATCACCTCGTAAATACGGGTGTATTCATTGACTTCCTCTACAAAAGGGTCATACTCCAAGTGATTGGCAGAAATGAGCTTCAAATGAGCGATGCGTCCCTTCGCATTCGGAATGCGCTGAACGTATTTGACCCATATTGAACTCCGGCTCTTGACGGCGTATATCTTGTTGTCGCGAATATCACTGACACCACTTATCTGCCGGCAGACAACCACGTCGCCATCGTTGATGACCGGCTCCATACTATTTCCCTTAATCGGGAATGCGACCAGATTGCTCCCTGTGAGCCCGGGAATATTAAAATAATCATTATCCTCGAAAGTGAAAGAGTTGTTTTCGATGGTGGCACCGGCAAAGGCCTCTGTCGTTGTAAAAAGTATATTTCCCACTTTCTTTCCGCCGGTGTCGTCTACTTTTTTCTTCGGTATGTCAAACCCGAAAGGCGTACCTACACCATCCAGCATATAAGACTCATTCACTCCATACTCCCGGCATAAAATCCGCGCTTGGCGGTAATCCAAACAGCGCTTATCGTTTTCATTGAGATAGGCTCTAACGATGTGACCATAGGCTCTATTCCCAAGGATTTTCTGCGCAAAATCCCCCATTCCTTTTCCGTTGCGATCGTTCTTAATAATGTCGCCTCTATCTTCCAAAAGTTTAAAAACCTTGATAAAGCGCTCGTTTAATTTAATTCTATCTTCTCGAATCATAATCAATAATTTTCATTTCTGCCGTAAAGATAACACAAATAATATTAATAAACAAATAATTTAAAACTATTTTATTAAAAAATTTTACTTGTGTTTTATTATCCGTCATTTTACCAATAAAAAATACGCGCAATTACCATAATTATCCCATCTTTGCAGGGGATTTTTTAACTAGGGGATATAAGCGTATGAACTATTTATCATTGGAGAATGTCACGAAGTCCTATGGAGAGAAGGTGTTGTTTAGAAACATCAATCTCGAAATAAGCAAAGGACAAAAGGTAGCCATCGTCGCAAAAAACGGCGCGGGTAAGAGTACGCTTCTAAGGGTCATCGCCGGTATCGAAGCCGGAGAGGGCGAAGCCTCTAAGGTCAGGTTGGCAAAAGGCGTTCGCACTTTCTTTCTCCGGCAGGATCCCGAGTTCTATGAAGAGCATACTATCATAGAGGCCATTCTCGACTCCGACAATCCGCTCATTCAAGCGGTCAAAGCCTATGAAAATGCTCTATTACACCCGGACGACTTGGCCGGCATGGAAAAGGCTGCTGCCCAGATGGATGACCTTAAGGCATGGGATTTTGAAGCAAAAATAAAAGAAATCCTTTTCAAGCTGAATATTACGGGGCTAGATCAGCGGGTTAAACACCTCTCCGGTGGACAAAAAAAACGACTGGCTATTGCCAAAATGGTCATTGATGAGCCGGAATTCATCATCCTCGACGAACCGACCAACCACCTCGACTTGGATATGATAGAATGGCTGGAAAGCTACCTGCAAAACCCCAATCTGACTATTTTAATGGTCACACATGATCGTTACTTTCTCGAGCGTGTATGTAGCCAGATAGTCGAGTTGGACAGAGGACAAATCTATCGATATTCCGGTAATTACTCTGAGTTCCTACACAAAAAAGCAACTCGAATGGAAAACGAATCCATCGAATACGAAAAGACAAAAAAACTCTATAAAAAGGAGTTGGAGTGGGTCAGAAGGCAACCCAAAGCAAGGGGCACCAAGGCGAAAAGCCGCGTTGATGCCTTCGACGACATCAAAGAAAAGGTATCGAATAAACGCATCGACAAAGAGGTGCAAATTGACATCAAAGGTCAGCGCCTCGGAAAGAAAATACTCGAAGCCCACTACATTAGTAAGTCCTTTGGGGATATTAAGATTGTGGAGGCGTTCAGCTATAAATTCAAAAAACGAGAAAAGGTGGGCATCATCGGGCCAAACGGCGTCGGTAAAACGACCTTCCTGCAATTGTTGACCGGCTCCTTGCGCCCCGACGAAGGCAAAGTCGTCGTGGGGGGCAATACCGTCTTTGGTTTTTATACTCAGGAGGGTATAACATTGCAGTCGGATAAAAGAGTCATTGATGTCATCAGGGATATTGCCGAATATATCCCATTAGACAAGGGACAAAAACTGACCGCTGAGCAACTATTGGAACGCTTTCTCTTCCCGCGAAAGCAACAACAGGTATTTGTATCTCAGTTAAGCGGTGGTGAAAGAAGACGGCTTTACCTGCTCACAATCCTCATGCAAAACCCCAACTTTCTCATTCTCGATGAACCAACCAATGACCTCGATATTATGACGCTTAACGTATTGGAGGAGTTCCTCATGGAGTTTCCGGGCTGCGTCATTATTATCACCCACGACCGTTACTTTATGGACAAAATCGTCGATCACCTGTTTGTCTTTGAGGGCGATGGTAAAATACGTGACTTCAATGGCGATTATACAGACTATCGCGTTATCCAAAAGGAAATGGAAATAGCCAGGCGTAGCCAAGCCCGTAAGCTGGAACAACAGGGTAAGGAACAAAACAAGGAAACGAAACCCGGTTTGAGTTACGAACAACGCAAACAAATCAGCCGTATCGAAAAACAAATTGCCAAATTGGAAGAAAAAAAGTCGGACATCGAACAGCAGTTCGCCAGCCCCGATATTACCCCCGAAGAAATTGCTACCCTCTCCAAAGAGCTCGCCGAAGTAAAGGAACAGATTGAAGAAAAAGAATTGGTATGGATGGAGTTGGTGGAGGAGGGGTAGATTACTACCGCCACCCCGTCAGCAAATTATTCCTATCAAAATTATTAATCTGATTAGCGAGGTGGGTGTTGATTTGTTCATTCGGGAATGTAATAGCCGCATTCCTATCGTCGATGATCTCAAGGTTCAGTTCCTTGGCAAAATATTTTGCCAAATCCCCTACATAAGCGGCGTATTTGCTATTCTTACCCATCGCCATAAATAAATCAATGACCCCGGTGCGAATCATTTCGTATTTATCCGATTGGAACAACTTCGCCCGCAACGATTTTTTGTCGTATCGTCGGACGGCTGTAGATTTTTGTGGCTTGTTGGTTTTAGTTCTGCGACCAAGTACTTCGGAGCGGTGCGTCTGCCAATAAGCAGCGTGTCCGCCATTGCGTTCTTCGTAGGTTTTGAAATGCTCTTTTTCACAACTTTCCTGACAGGATACAAGACTCATGGTCTTAGTCAACTCCATAATATTCAATACCTGCTCCTTTGTCAGTCTTGGGCTGCTCTCGTATTTATTATCCATGGACGCGAGCCGATTGGCATATTTTTGTTTGACCTTACTCCTTGTATTTAGGGTAATCAATTTGGCAAACTCAACGGACAAATAATAATCCTCCATAATAGGGTTCCCCTTGATTTTACGTCGGGCGTAATCCTGCATTTTGACGGGCTTGCGAATGCCGTCATGGAATTCATATACATCGTCCAACCACTTTTTTACATTTGCTAAGAAGTGATGATTGGCCAATTGAAGTACCTGATGAAGATTACTCGCTGTGACGACTTTTGTTCCTTTTTTGCTAACTAATACTTGCAATTCCATAACAAAATTGTTTGGTTACACTGCAAATGTAATATATTTTGTTTTAATATGCAAGTTTTTGAAACAAAAAATTAATAAAAATATTTTCTCCCCTCCTTCAAGGTTAGCATTTATCTTTCCAATATAAGTGACAAAATCCTTCTTTGATGCTTCGGAATTTTGTGAAGCATCGAGGATTGGAGTTTTGTCTTTGATTGGGTGTTTGTGAACTTGAGATTTACTCGGGAGGAGGGGTGTCGTCCGTGTCGGGCTCGCCTTCCGTGAGCCAAAAATTATTCAGTCCTTCTCCTTGCGTTAGTTTGATACGCTGCATGTTTAGGAGTTCTAATAAGGCTAAGAAGGTAACGATGGCGTGGATTCTGTTTTGACAAGTACTGAAAATGTCTTTAAAACCGGCGCGTTTTCCACCTGCCACTTTTGAGCTGATATAAGCGCGTTGCTCCTCAATCGTAAAGCTAAAGGTATAAACTTTATGGATAATGCCGGGCTTAGAATCTTCGAGTTTTTGCATCAGCCGCTCGAAGGTTTTTAGCAGCTTGAATAGTGTAAGAGACTCCAATTCGGCATCGACCAGTGCCTTGGTAGCGATGGTCCGCAATTCTCGTGCGATGTTACCTCTGGGAAATTTCTTCGACCGCGATTCTTCCAGTTTCTGAAGATCATCGAGCACGCTCTTATAGCGTTTGTATTCGAGTAAGCGCTGGATTAATTCGTGGCGTGGGTCTATTTCATTGCCCTCTTCATCGACGGGTTTGCGGGGGATTATTATCTTTGCCTTAATTCGACACAAAGTCGCCGCCACGAGGATAAACTCGCTTGCTAAATCAATATTCATCCGCTCCATCTGTCGGATGTAATCGAGGAAGTCATTGGTGATTTTGGCAATGGGGATATCGTGAATATCCAACTCGTCCCGCTCAATAAAAAAGAGCAGCAAATCAAAAGGTCCCTCGAATTGGGGAAGTTTTATATTGTAGGATGTGTCGGACATATTTGTGTGACTCATTGTCTATATAATCGGACAAAGATAGGGTTTAATTGGAAAACCATACAGTACTTGCTAACAAAAAAGACAACGATGCAAAAGGGAATACTTTTCTTGATACCTATTCCACTGGGGGAAGATGCCCTCTTCTCACTACCGGATTATTGCATTAAAACCATCCACGGACTGGATTACTTCATTGCGGAAAGAGCACGGACAACCAGGCGTTTTATTAAGACAACCAATCCGCCGCGTCCGATAAGCGACCTGATTGTTTTTGAGTTGGATAAGCGCGAACCGGAGAAAGGCATTGACTCCTTCCTGGCACCTGCCCTTTCGGGAAATGATATAGGCCTGATGTCGGAAGCGGGCTGCCCGGGAGTTGCTGATCCCGGAGCAAAAGTAGTGGCGCAGGCACATAAGCTGGGCATTGCCGTCAAACCACTTGTCGGTCCCTCCTCCCTTTTACTGGCATTAATGGCTTCGGGCATGAACGGACAGTCTTTTAGTTTTGTGGGCTATTTACCACAGAAAACACCGGATTTGGTACGGGAGATAAAGCGCTTGGAGTCACGCTCCAAAAAGTACAAACAAACCCAACTTTTTATCGAAACACCCTATCGCAACAATGCTCTGCTCAAAACGCTCATCGATACCCTTTCGGCTAACACAACGCTAGGCATCGCCTCCCGATTGACCCTCCCGGACGAACTCATTATTTCTAAGCCGGTCGCTCAGTGGAAGAAAATGAAGTCGCCGGATTTACATAAAAAGCCAACTGTTTTTTTGATACTTTAGACATTTAGGGTGGAGTGTTTCCGAGATAGCTCATACATTGGGCATCAGTAAGCTTTGAGAACATATTTATGACACTACCTTTTTTATTTGTTTAATTTGATTTTTCTCTTTCCATTCAGGAACAATGAAAGTCCAATCAAAAGTAATAGAAAAGGGCTGGCAAAAAACGTACGACCATCTAGCATGATAAGGAAGATTACAAAGCCTATTATTGCGACCCCTATTCCAAATCTTTTTTGTATTCGTCCATACATTCTTTGACTGGATTTGATTTCGTCAAAATTTTGTTGATCGAGGTCATGTTCTCTTTTCATTTTCTGCTTGATTTCCTCTTCCGACAGCCCCTCTTCTTTCAAAGACATAATAGTTTCGGCCAGTGCACCTTTTTCTTTTTCCTCCTCAGCAATAACCTGAAAAATGCGGAGTCCGTGTTCTTTGAATTCATCTCCCAGTACCTCTTCTTGTGTCTCTGAATCGGATTTTTCCAAGTATTCGGTTATTTTATGCGCCTCTTTTTCATATCCTCTTTTTTCCAACTCTTCCCGAAGGAGAGGGAGTACTTCAAAAGCCAATCCTTTAGGGGCATTAGCCAGTTCAAGTAGCCTGATGTTATTCATTCTGGCATAATTCTTTTTAATGGTGTCTAAATTCATATCATTTTTTGTTTTGTATTTTAAATCATTGGTGGCGGGTTAAATTTGCAGCAACTAGTTCTCTTTACTCACTCAGCAGAACCTTCTCCATATAAGTAAAATTATCCAACTCTATTCGTACAAAATACGTCCCACGGGGCAAATCACCCACCCGAATATCCAAATCTGTCGTCTCAATCAGGACTTTGCCAAAAATATCAACAACCTGAATCCGTACCGGTCTAATCACCGGATTTACTATGCGAACATGCAGTACATCCATAGCCGGATTGGGATATAGGACTACCGGATTTGCCTTTTCATCGAAGAAAACATCTTTAACATCTGAGTACTCAAATGCTCCGGATTGGTCTATCATTTTCAGACGATAGTAATTATATCCTGAAGATGGCACTCTGTGCAAAAATTGATAAGACATCGTTTCGGCGTTCTGACCAACAGCGTCTTGCCATCCGATTTTTTCCCAATTTCTCCTATCTTCGGAGTGTTGAATTTCAAAGCCTAAGGCGCCTGCTTCACTCGCTGTTTCCCACGTTAATAGGGCATTATTTCCTGATTTTTTTGCAGAAAATGCCACTAAATCTACAGGCAATACTAAAGAATAGCTGATGTCCAGAAAAGGGGCATATCCATTGGCGGGAGCATTATACTTATCTTTCATGTATTTTGCCAATCCAGGGTGTTCTACAACTAACAGGGTCTTAACGGTCTCGATAATATTCCCATCATCATCCTCCTCTTTTCCTGTGACAATCTCTTCAAAAATGTAACCTTCCCTTGGCTGTAATTTACCGGACTGTTCTATAATTTCTTCGGTATAAGTTCCATCCGAATTTAGTTTTTTCTTTCTGACGATGTGTTCATAAACGGGAGCATTATTCTTCTCTTCTTCGCTAGGAGGCAGAAGCCCTGGATTGCCGGCGCCGTCGTAAAAGTTGATGTATTCATCCGACCAGTCGGCGTAGTCAAAATATAGCCGGAATTGGGTCTTTCCCGTCGTATTAACGTACTGCAAAGCATTTGGATTAACATCTACACGAATGGCATATTTGTCGGTAGGTGCCTTCCCGACAAAGCAGCCTATATTTGTTGCACTGGCCGGAGACGTCCCGTCGGCGACCTCCAAGCCCGGTGAAGAACCAAAATATCCATTTTTAATATCCATTACAGGATTTCTGTCTGTGTGATAAAATGGGTTATCTACTTCTGAGCTTCTTATGATGTAAAGGCTGGCACCTGTCACCACTGCATTATCCGGTAAGATGCCGGTATCAAACGAGAGAATGCTTCTATAGTCATTATCCAACCCAAACCAACCGGTATCCTCATCCCCCATCCGCAATCCATTCAGAAAAGCATTATTATCTAAAATATCAACATAACCATCGTTATTACCTTCTGACCAGACTGTCAGGTGGTGAGGTTCGTCTTCCAAACCGCGCATTTTCTCAAAGATGACTCTATCCATTTGGTGCTTGGCTTTGTAGAAATAAGCCGAGGCGGTCAAATGAATGGGGTCAGCAGGAGCATCGAACCACAAAGGAATACTGACAAGCCTAAAATTGTCCCTTTCAGTTGGATAGCTTGGATTGCCTCCCGGGCTGTAATTCGGAGCATCACCCGGATAAGGCGTTGTCCCTCCCAATCCGGCGGCATATCCATAATAATATTGCGTCAACCCCATACTATTATCATAGTAGATGCGGGGATTAGCATTGGCAATAGCCTGACGGCGTAGTTCTATATCTAGCATCATTTGAT
Organism: Saprospiraceae bacterium; assembly: GCA_027008975.1. Taxonomy (GTDB): domain Bacteria; phylum Bacteroidota; class Bacteroidia; order Chitinophagales; family Saprospiraceae; genus JALVDO01. The sequence continues at coordinate 10,634 of JALVDO010000232.1, forward strand.
TGATTTCTGCATCGGTAATTAATTCGTTGCCATCGATACTGCCATCACCATTGACATCATAACTGAGATCATAACGCTTGGGGCAAGCGTAAAAATCACATAAATCACACCCCAGACAACCCGCCCAACTCGTCGTTACATTAAAATTGGGATAATCATACGAACTGATGAGGACTTCAATATCCGGACGAACAGCCAGTACTTCATTAATTATCCAGGTAATATCACTTTCGAGCTTGTCAAAAAATTCTGCCTCAGAACTAAAGCCACAGCCTCTGCCGGATAAATCGGGGTCTAAATCCATATTTTTGTACCAACCACAATCCGACCGTCCTGCCAATACATCGTTGCCGCCAAGGCTGAAAATCACGAGCTTTATTTGCGGGTTGGCATTTAGTTGGTCGCGCACATTCTGGAGATAAGCATAGGTGCTTTCATCCCTCCATTGTCGGGCTTCACTCCCCGAAACGGCATAATACGAGCCCTGTGGGTCAGGGTCAGCCGAAAAGAGTGTCACCTCAAATACGCTACTCCGGATGGTCTTATCTGCCTGCCCGTAAGCACTCAAAGCAGCATTATGGACATTATCATCATACATATATTGCGCCCAACTGTCACCCATCATCAACAAGCGATCATCCGTATTACAATTTTGCGGAAGCTGCGCCGACAGCATTAACGGAAAGGCAAAAGCTAATAGCGCTAAACATTTTTTCATAACAAAGTATTGATGGTGAAAAAGTGGTCTGTGGTGTTCTTTGTTTAGCAAATATAATATTTTTTGATAAAAAACAAGGGAGCTGTTACAACCAAATTCGTTTTGCGTCTCTCTCTGTAGTGTAATATATTGATAATAAAGCTATAAAAACTAAAAGACATGAATTTACCAAAACTAAGCCTTGTTGTTATCCTTTTGCTTATCGCAAATCTTGCCACGTCGCAAAAAAAGTGGAATTTCGGACTAGATGCCGGCATAGATTACGGTTATGGGCAGTCTAATATCAATTATTTGCCAGCCGACGGAATGAGCATTGGCTATCACCTTGGATTGAAGGCGCGAAGGAAAATCCTTCTCAATAATATAGATCTCGATTTTGGACTTGGCTTGATAAGGAATAACGGCCTTTTAAGAGGGGGAGAAATACGCCCTCATAAAAACAATATCTTATACGCCCATGTCAACGCTGTTATCAAAGTAAATTCCAAATGGTCTCTTAGCGCCGGTGTGGAATCAAGTTATTTGCTCCATCGGGATTGGCGTTACTCTTCTATTCGCCCCGAACTTGGATTGTCGATTGGAGCCGAGTACAAGCTCAGGGACAACCTCTTTTTATCCCTCAAATACAGCCATAGTCTGACTCCGTACAAACAATGGTACGACCAGACTATGGACATGAATATGCGGGCATTTTCTCATCGTGGTTTGCAGATTGGAGTTGTGTATATGTTTAGATAAAGGATATTATTATCGGACTGTGGCTAACAGTCCGATAATTCTGCTTAAATTTGTGCTTATGAAAAGGAGAAAATTTACTGTCAAATTTAAGCCAAAAGTTGTTTTAGAGGCACTGAAAAAGAAAAAAAGAATAATATTACTTCTGATTTTTATTATTCCAGTTGTTTTAGTTTTTACTGCGAACTATTCAATAGAGAAGAACGCTGAAAACAAAACATTTTCAAACTCATCTGAAATTAAAAAAAACAAAATCGGACTTGTACTTGGAACCTCGAAAATTTTTAAAAACGGTAGAATAAATTTATACTTTGAGTATCGGATAAACGCTGCAGTCGAACTCTATAAAAAAGGGAAAATCGATTTTGTTTTAGTAAGTGGAGATAATGGAAATAAAAACTACGATGAACCTACTGATTTTAAAAACGAATTGATTAAAAAGGGAATACCGGCCAATAAAATCTTTCTGGATTACGCAGGATTTCGCACGTTAGATTCTGTAGTAAGAGCCAAAGAAATTTTTGGACAAACGAGTATAACTGTTATTTCACAAAAATTTCATAATGAACGAGCAATTTATCTAGCCGAAAAAAATGGAATTTCCGCAATTGGATTTAATGCGAGAGATTTAAGTGGAAAATATGGTTTAAAAACTAGAATTCGTGAATATTTTGCAAGGGCAAAGGCTTACTTAGATATTTTATTTGGAGTAAAACCTAAGTTTTTAGGTAAGAAAATTGAAATAAAATAAAAATGACTCACGAATAGGTGTTAGTCACTTTAAAAAAATATAATTGGTTAGAAAATCATGGGACTTAGAGAAGTAAAATCAGAACTTAAAAGACTGGATAAGGATGCTTTAATTAAGCACATTTCAGAGCTGTATAAAAAGTTTAAACCGGTAAAGGAATATCTTGACTTTTATGTAAATCCTGCCGGTAAAAGGGCTAATTTTGTCAAAGAAAATTGGTAACTACTTACCATCTCATAATGTAAGCTTGTAATATGGGAGCATTTGCCATATCTTTACGTTTTAGATTACAGGGCTACGCCCCTAATCAATCCATTGCTAGTCGTTATTACGAAGATATTAGGGCTACGCCCCTAATAACATATAGACATCCGATACATCAATATATCCTCTTCCAAGGGCGTTAGCCCTTTAATCTTCGTAATAAGTAGAACTACAAAAAAAAATAAAGGGGCGTAGCCCTGACATCTGTTCATTGTTCCTTTCTAAAAGATATAGGATGGTAATCCTACACACGCACCCGTATCCATGCCTCCA
>JALVDO010000233.1 GCA_027008975.1 Saprospiraceae bacterium
AATGGTGCTGTTAAGCATTGGAGCCAGTAAGCATTTAGCTGTACAAAAAAGAAGTTTTCAGCTATTTTCAAACAACTTCCAAAAACGCTATTGTCACCCTGTTTCCCACAGGGTGACAATTTTTTCTCATGGTGCTTTGGGATTCAAATTCTGAAGGCTGTGGGAAACAGCCTCCCGAAAACGCTATTGTCACCCTAATTTTCCACAGGGTGACAATTTTTTTTCATGGTGGTAAGTAGTTACGACGCAACAATACGTCATTTCTTTAAAGACATGGGAGTTCTTAGATGAGAACTGCGGTCACTCTTACCTATTCCAAAACAACAAGCTGCACCGCCTGTTGCTTATCTTCTGATAAGACGGAAAGCTGGTATATTCCGGCATTAAATTGGGAGGCGTCAATCGAAATGGCATCGGTAGCATTTTTTATTCTCTGCCGGAGTACTTCTTTTCCGAGCATATCTGTAAGAAGGATTTCACCTTTGATATGACGGCTAAGCTGAATATGGATGTTTTTGGTGGCCGGATTGGGATAAACCCGTACTTGCATCGGTGAAATATCATTTACACCCGAAATAAAATCAACTCTCCCACTTAAAATCGAAAGACAACCCGAGGCGTCGGATACGGTAACGGAATAATCTCCTGCGAGCAATTCGCCAATGTCTTCGCTAGTATCTCCGGTACTCCAGACGTAATTATATGGCGGTGTTCCTCCGACAACGGTCAGGTCAATACTACCATCCTGATTATCCTCGTGTTCGGGGGTCGTGGTGAGGAAGGTGTTGAGACAGGAGGCAAGACTCCACACTTCTGTACCGTGAATACCATCATCAGCGGCAAAATATAATTTGTCATTAAAGAGGGTTAAATAGTAGGGATCACTTGGCGAGGGACCAGCCCAAATGTCCGTTACAATTTGTGCTTCGCCTGTCGCAGCATCGTATTCCCATAATTCCCGTCCGTATTCATCATTATCTGCCGTGAAATATAGTTTGTCGTTAAATACTACCAATGACTGCGGATTACTTCCCGATTGCCCCGGTTCAATGTCGGCAGCTATTTCGATGGTTCCGGTAGCGGCATCAAAGCGGTAAAGTTCCTTGCCGGTGGTACCCGTTTGCGCTGCAAAGTACAACTGGTCATTATAAACTTGAAACCAAGCGAAACCCGGGCTTGCAAGAGGCAACTGGTAGTACACAATGCTATCCGCCATAGGGTCATAAGCGTATAATCGTCCTTTGTGTTGAGGGTCGTATCCGTTGAAAAATAGTTTTCCATCATAGTCCGTCAGCCAGTCTATTCCTCCATCGGAAGGCCCTTCGTTTATATCGGCTATCAGCTCCAACTCACCGGTTTCTACATCGACGCGGTACAGTTCTTTTCCGACTGATTCATCGCCACCATAAGCACAGAATAACTGGTCGTTGAAGAAGTGTAATTCACTGACTTGTGCTTCGCTTACTGTTGCTACTTCGTCGCTGGTAGGGTCATAAACAAATAAGTCCTGATTGCCCGATTCTACCCTTGCGGTAAAATATAACTTGCCGTTGTGAGGTGTCAATTCTTCAGGGACACTACCGTTAATGCCGGTGTTGATGTCCTGAACCATCACAATTTCATTGGTGGCGGGGTCATAGTAGCCAAATTCATCTCCCCAGTCTTCAAAGTATATAGACATAAATAACTTACCATTAAACGCTTGAAAGAAACGAGGGGTGCTATGTCCTGGACCGGGAATGTGGTCAATTAAGATGCCGGTGCTTCCGTCCTCCGGGTCGTAGGTCCATATTTCTCTTCCCGTTTCTTCATCCCGCGCTACGAAGAATAATTTTTCGTCGAATGCAACAAAAGTATTGGGATCTGAACTCGCCGTTGTAATGTTGATGTCATAAAGCAGCCCGGCACTCATAGTACTTTCGTCATAGGCAAATAATTCCCGGTCAACATCCGCCTCAAAGTCTGAATAAAAAACCTTATCACCTACTGCATACACATTGAAAGGTTCTAGTGCATCGTAGTGCAACTGGAAGTCATTAGAGACCGGATCATAAGTGTAAACATTTCGCGAAGTTCCGTCCGGCGATGCGGTAAAGTACAATAATCCGTTTTCGACATTACCAATACCCGGGTAGGGCGGACCATCGGGGTTTACCTCAATTGAAGTGACCATGTCCGTACTGCCATCGTAACGCCATAACTGATAGGCTCCGTTTTGCTGAGCTACGAAGAGTAGCTTGTCCCCGACTATTGTGAAATTGAAAGGATTAGCACTTGGCGTGCCCGAATAAATATCTTCAATTAGATGGAATGTTTGCATCTCCGGTATGTATTCAAATAATTCGACGCCGACGCCTTCCGCTCCAATCATCGCCAAAACCAGCTTACCCTGATAACCAATGAAATTTCCGGCAGAAATACTTCCTTCAACCGGAGTTGCTTCAAAATTGTCCACATCCAGCGTCCATAAAGTATTATCTTGTACCTGATCGTTTCCCGTAAAGTAGAATACCCCGTTGAGTTGCCCCAGAAAAGCGATATTATCATTATTAACATCCGGGTTTAGGTCCAATACGAGCTCTGTTAAATTGGTGTCAGGATTGTATCTGTAAAGTCGGGTATTATGGCCGGATGGTCTGGCTATAAAGTAGAGCATCCCCTCAAACTCCATGAAGTTATAAGGATCTTTGACATAGGCACCGCCAACGATTGTAGCCCCATTTCCTTCGTCGTCAAGGCGGGTAAACCGGTTGCCAGACCCACTATTTGCTCCAAAGAAAAAGTGGTTTTGGAAAACATAAAATTCGCCCGGATTGGAGCTGGCAGCATTGGGTAATAAATCGACAACCAGGCTGGTTTCGCCCGAATCAATGTCATACTTCCACAATTCTCTACCATGAGCGCCATCATCTGCTGAAAAATAAACAGCTCCATCAAAATAAGTAAAATTCCTTGGATCAGAACCCGCCGGTTTTTGATTAATGTCAAACTCCAACGCGAGTTGTGCAGTAGTGGAAAGGGAATAAAATATTCCAAATAGGAATAATCCGGCAATTCGGAAAGAGTGTAGTTGATTCATCGTTCAATTTTTATCGTCCGAGGCAAAGATAATTATTATTATCGGCCTTTCCCCCACAGGCTGATAATTTTTTTCTTGTGTTGTGTTTTGAGTTTTAAATTCTGAAGGCTGTGGGAAAAGACGTCATTACTCGATAAGTTATCGGTAAAGGTATGGATGTATTGCTCTCTGCCGATGAAGGAATCATCCCTTTTTCGGTTGAGTTTGTCTAAGAGTCTTTTTGCCATTTTGTGGTATTTCGGTACATGGCACACCGACACTAAGTCGACAGCTTCACTGTCCCAAGGGGACAGTGAAGCTGTCGACTTGTGCCTCGATTATACCTTAGCTTGCCTACCAACTCATATCGTCGTCGTCGCCCTCTTTTTTCTGCGCATCTTCTTCAGCGCGTCTTTTTTCGAACTCCTCTTGTCTTTTAGTGAACTCATCGTAATCATAATCGGGCATCAGCTCGTTTTTGATGTGGTCGATGGTCTCCTGCAAGGCATCTACGAATCGGTTGAAGTCTTCCTTGTAGAGGAAGATTTTGTGACGGCTGTATCCTCCATCTTCAAAATTTCGGGTACTTTCGGTTAGCGTCACGTAATAGTCCTCGCCTTTTGTCTGGCGTACATCAAAGAAATAAGTTCTCCTCTTTCCAGCTCGAACCTTTTTCGAAAACACACTCTCAAATCTCTTTTGGTTGCTGTCGTTATCCACTTTTAGCTTATTTTATAGATTAAATGATGTACAAATGTAATTAATTGCTTTTAATTACAAAAATTCTCCTTATTTAATTTTTGTAACTACTTACAAGTACACCATTTTTGCCTAAAAATGTCCCTT
>JALVDO010000234.1 GCA_027008975.1 Saprospiraceae bacterium
TTCTTTTATCATACAAAATCATTCTCTGTGTGGAGAGAGTCATCAAATAGAAGCTTTTTCTATCTTCAGGGTTGATTTAAATGGTGAAATTATTTGGCAAAAAGAAATTGATGAACTTAAATTGTACACCCCAAAAGCCATATTACCTGACGGAAATAATTTCTTTTTAATTTGTGCACCACCTGTATCACAAGGGCAGTTGGATAAAAATATTATTCTTAGAGCATATAATTTGGATGGTGAATTACTAAATGAGTGGGCTTATGGTGAAGATGAAATAGAGGAGTACCCAACAGCAATCGCAAAGCTTAATAATTATATTTTGATTGTAGAAAAATATACCCAGGCCTCAACCGGCAAAAGAAAAGGGTTTATTTTGTTTATAGATGACGAAACCTTTGAAGTAAAGAGGAAAATAGCATTTAATGACAATTTTTCAAGTTTCTTTGCAAGGTATCTATTAGTGGATTCAGAAGGAAATATTCTACTACCAATGATAGGGCTGTACAATTCCCTTTTTACAGGGCAGCTTATCAAATACGATTCGACCGGAACGAAATTGTGGGAGACGGACTTGAATTCAAATGATTATTTTTGGAACCTCACAATTGATGTTGCGGAATTGCAAAACGGAAACTATGCGGTGGGATGGCACAGCGATGATTATAACCATAGTTGGCCTGCCATTGTGTACGGTGTAAGTGGAGCGGGTGAAATTTTGTGGCACAGAACGCTGCCGGATACGGTTGTTGGGAAAAATATTGATCGAATTTTTTCGACTCAAAATGGGGATGTGATTGGTTTGGGATTAGATTTTGATATTGGAGGAGGATATGAGTTTGATGATACCGGTGGATGGATATTTCGACTGAATCAAGAGGGAGAGGTGTTATGGGAGCGAACAATTGTGGATATATCACTCGAGGATGTGCTTCCGTTCGGCCAGTTCTTGCTGGGAGGAACGGAGATGGATAATGGAGATTTGGTCTTTACCGGTCTGATACAGGATACCTTCCCCAATGCAGATCCGTTTATCAATAATCCGAATACATGGTTGTTGCGTTTGGATAATGAGGGCTGTCTGGTGCCAAATTGTGGTAGTTTGCAAGTGATTGTAGGGGATAGTGTTTTTACGGATATTAAGGAAGTACCCACCTTTGAGGAGGATGTCCGGGTGAAATTATTCCCCAATCCGGTCAGTGATAAAATGACCATTGATATAGAGGGGGATTTTAGTTTTGACAAAAACAATGGAGCAAATATCTTTATTTACGACATAGAGGGACGTCTATCTTTATTCCAAAAAGCGAAAGCCTTTCCGAAAGAAATAGATATTTCTAATCTTGCCAACGGATTGTATTTTACAAATATAGGAGGCAGGTTTGTTACTAAATTTATCAAACAATAAAACAACAACAATCATGAAAACCATTTTTACTATTATTTTCTTATCCGTCTTTTCTACCTTTTCTCATGCTCAATATCAATCACTCTTTGGGGAGGAATCCACCTCTTGGGATATGTCGGTATGGGCGATTGGTATTTTTCAAGAATTTCCCGGTTTGATAATATATTATGCCGGTAATGATACCCTTATTGACGGAAACACCTATACAATAATATCGCCAGACAGTACACCTCCCTATGACAACACATACACAAGCTATCTACGCGAAGATCCGGAACAAGGCAAAGCCTGGAGTTTTGTCCGCAGCGGGGCTGGATGGGAAGAATTCCTGATAATGGATTTATCCTTGGAAGTAGGGGATACTTTTGCAATAAGTGACGGACATCACCTTAATCAGTATTTTTATCCGGCGGTAGATAGCGTTTATTATCACGAGGGCAGAAAATATGTGCGTTTGGATTTTGAATATAATCCATGGAATTTTCCCGGAGAAAAGCTCACATTTATAGAAGGGGTTGGTACTAATATTGGCGTTTTTTATCTGCCTTTCCAAATTATACCGGTAGATTATTACACCCTGTGCCAAAACAAAGATGATACGCTGAGCTATGTCAATAACAGCCCTTATTTTCTAGGCAGGTGCGATGTATCTGCCGTCGGTATCAACGAGAGAAAAAAGGTAGAATATCGCCTCGATATCTTTCCCAATCCCACCACCGGCAAAATAACCATTGACATACCGGACGATCTCATCCCTGATAAGAGTAAAGGAATTATTGTAAAAATAATGGATGTGACCGGAAGAAAATTATTGGAAGAAAAGGTAAGGCACTTCCCACACGAGATAAACGGGACTTCCCTGCCATCCGGCATCTATGTTGTAACGGTTGGCGATAAGGCAGTTGGTCGGTTTCTGAAGGAGGAGTGAGTTTATAAATACGCCAAAACATCACTTATACCCTTCAATTGCCGGAATCTTTCATTTTCGATTTTTACATCAATTTTTTCATATTCCCAGGTCGTGTGGAAGGGGACGTGAAACCCATACCCTCCAATATTCAGCATAGGGATGATATCGGACTTTAGGGAATTGCCAATCATTAGGATATTTTCCGGACGAATATCGAGGTGTTGGATGATTCTGCGGTATTCAGCTTCGTCCTTTTTAGAGACGATTTCTACATGGTGGAAGAAGTGAGCCAAGCCGGATTTTTCCAGTTTTTTCTCCTGGTCGAGTAGGTCTCCTTTGGTTGCTACAACGAGTTTGTATTGCCCATACAATTGCTCAAGCGTAGGTCGCACGCCGTCGATAATTTCAATGGGCATATCGATGAGTTCCTTACCATTTTGAATAATTCGTTCAATTATTTCCATTCCAATTGTTCCATCCGTTACTTTGATGGCAGCTTCAATCATGGATAAAACAAAAGATTTGGCTCCATAACCATAATGCGGAATATTGGCAATCTCTACCTTCAACAGTTCACTCGATACGGAATGATGCGGAAGAAAGTCCTCCAGCATACTACAAAAGGCTTCTTCTATTCTGCGATAATGAGGCTCATTAACCCAAAGGGTATCGTCTGCATCGAAGGCGATTACTTTGATATTGGATGTCATAATTATTTATTTTAGCTGCCTACGTACACACTTCGGCTCGCACAGTGCATCGCACTCTTTTGGCCATATCTTTATGTTTTAGATGTTAGAGCTACGCCCCTTGTTACGAAGATTACAGGGCTACGCCCCTGATTAATTCATTGCTACTCGTTGTTACTAAGATGATAGGGCTACGCCCCTTGTTACAGTGACATCTGATTTACAAATATAGTAACTCCTCGGGTGTTCACTAAAAAATCTACTTGGGGCGTTAGCCCCTTAATCTTCGTAATTAAATGGAATGAGAAAAAACGATAAGGGGCGTAGCCCTGACATCTATTCATACCATTCAAAAAGATATTTACTAAAGTAGTTACTTTTTATTATTTGCAAACAACTTATTTGCCCTAAATGTAAATATTTTTTGAAGAAGAGCCGCTTGATAATCATAATTTATTGCCCACCAAGGTGCAATAGATTCAAACTCATACTGTTGCCATTTGCGGTTTTAACCCTTACGACGTAAATCCCGGCTGCCATATTTTCAGGCAGATAAAACGTCGCCTGACTTGATGGTGCTATCGGGTAATTAGCAATAATACTCCCATCGGAAGCTACTAATTTAACATCCTCGATAAGGTTATTAGAAGATATTTTGAAATAATCTACGGTCGGATTGGGAAAAACTTCGATTGTACCCGAAGTACTCGAAAAGCGAACGGAACGAACGGGAGAAAAATTAACCTTCCCGTCAACATCCATTTGTGCCAAACGGTAATAATATACCTTTGATTCCACCGGCAGGTCGGTATAAACGTATATATTCCTTTCTGATGATGTCCCAGCCCCTTTGACAAAGGTAATTTCTTCCCACACGACCCCATCTATTGAGC
>JALVDO010000235.1 GCA_027008975.1 Saprospiraceae bacterium
TTAACTTCCAAAGACCTAGTAATGATATCTTGATCTATAGATGACAAATTTTTCTCAAATAAAAAGTTCATATTCCTCAGCTTATAATGAGACATTGCTTTTTCAAGATTCTTGTCCATTTCAAGATTAAGAAATTCAAGAATTCTATTAACTTCATACCATTTACAATTAACGTAATCTTCATACTTAATCTGAATAAAATTTTTAATAAATTTTTTTTGTTTGTTTATCTCGTCAATGGCAATCTTCCATCTTATTGCAGCTGCTATGCGTTGGTCTTTTTTGCTTTCCAACCACTCGTTAACATATTCCTCAGAAACATCCACAAGAGCTTTTCTAATATCTGTAATATTATTAAGCCAACCTGCTTTAAGAATTTCATATGCAACAGCTCTACCATCTCTGAGGACATGAATAAATTTACACTCAGGAAATATTTCATTTAAATACAACATTCTACAAGGTCTTCCATAATCAGTTATGAACATATTTTTATTTTGAGCCTCCAAATGTTTAACAAATATTGACCGTAACTGCTGTTTATCTTTTTGGGTCACATCATTCTCTGTAAGAGAGCCCATATTATGCCCAAAAATAGGAGCATATCTTTTCCATATATTCCACGCTTCCACAGGTTCTGGTAAAATCTTTAAGTGTTTATTAATAATACTATTTCTCGCGGTAAAAAAAAGGGGGAGTTTATAAATTTTATTAATTTTCGAAATAAACGGATATTGCGGCCAACGGTCTGAGTACTGAGAAAACCAAGCGAAGACGTGGTGGTGGCTCAGCAAAAAATGTAGTATTGTCTTCCCACTTCTAGGACAACCTATGATAAAAACAAAAGTATTTTTTTTATATTCCATTATGTTACTACTATTAAACGGTCATGACAAGGGAGCTTGCCACCCCCCCCGTGTGTTGTATGTCCAATTAAATTAAAAAACGTAAGCGCTTCATTAAACCCTTGTGTTCAATATACATACTCAGCAACTAATGTTGCTTCGCCAAAGGTATGAGACCTCGCCCCCCACTGACTACGTAGGTGGTTTTGACCGGTAATAAATATTATAAAAAATGGCGTTTAAAAGTATAAGCCAATACAAGATAACCGAGTAAAATCTATCGATAAATATCGAAGCTGTCAGAAAACTAATAAATGCTGCCTCAAGAGAAAGTGCCTGGCAATAGAGCCAGCCATTATCGGTATCAGCAAAATATAGTCGCATTCGCCTTAAACTGCGAAAGTTTGAAGCTATTAGTCCAATGAACAAGGCAAAACCAAGATAGCCATATTCTGCCAATACCTGAAAATACGTCGAGTGAACTGCTCTCTGGTGAGTTACACCATCCAGCCCTTGGGTGAGCATGTACTGAGGCAAGAAGGTTGGACTTAGGTATTGATATCCACAAGCTCCAGTTCCGAAAGGATAAGCCCTCAGCAACTCAAACGTTTTGAGCCAATAGTAAATTCTCCCTACCTCTTCTCCCTGAGTAGCTTGATCTGATATTGTCCTCAGCGTGATCATTCTATTCCAAAAAGTTTGATCAGCGAGATAAAGAAACAGCACGGACCCTAATACAAGACCAAACGACAACTGACGCCTTTCTTTTACTTGTATTTGTCCACTTAAGATGGCCGCAATTAATAAATATAACGTGCTTACTATTATAGCCAGAAAAGCTCCGCGACTATTGATAAGGATAAGACCATTTAATACAAAAGCCAAGGCAAATAAGGAAAGACCCCGCTGCCATCTTCTGCCCTTGATAAAATAAAATATTAAAATAGGAATGGCAGTTGTCATTACTGCAGCAGTATCATTAGCATTAAAGCCGTCAACCATACCAATGCCTTCAACTCGGCCATAGCCGTTCCTGCCCACTGAATAGGCAACTACCCCCAAGTAAAAGATGCCAAACAAATAAAAAAATAACATCCGCTCAAACTTTTCGTTTGAATCTATTACCTTATAAACTATGGCCATAACTGCCAATAATTTTATGTGATAGACCAAATATTCCCAATGTTTTGCGGGCCAAACTGCATAAAGACCAGTTAATAGCATCAAACATAAGAGTGACAACAACCATTTAGTTTGAGGAACATATAATAATTTTGATTCTAAATATGATTTTCTATTAATTGTATATGTAGCGATCAAAAAAAAAGAAATCCAAAATGAATTAATAAAATTGGGCAAAAAACTACCCCACCATCGGTTCTGAGGATTCAAGAAATAATGAATCTCATAGAGGTAAACTAACCAGGCAGAATCAATAACAATTCCGCAGAGCAAAAAAACAAAAAAAGCTACTATGTATACTAATCCAGTTGTTGGCAATTTAATTAACGGTTAGCTCTTATTGCATTTGCCTTATAAATCTTTTGCATTTGCATCATATGTAATGTTTGATTTGCTTTCTGCAATATTAATTCAATGTTTGCCTTGCCTATCTTTTCTGTTAAGTCAGGCTTTTCGAGCAATTCACATATTGCATCATATAGCTTCTCAGGACTAACCTCGTCAACAAGAATGCCGTTCTTTTTATGGACAATCCATTCTCGGATAGATGGCAAATCAGCAGCCACTACTGGAATGCCGCAAGCCATAGCTTCTAATAATGACATTGGAGTTCCATCTGAAATAGGAATTGAAATAACTAATTCGGCAATATTATATAATTTTGGAAGATCTTCATAACGAATATTACCAATCCATTTTAAATTATGAATGATTCCTTCCGACTCCGCCTTTTTCTTTAAATACCTAAGTCTACTTTCGTCTGCATGATAATGTTTTTGAATTAAAATTAAATTATCAACTCTTTTCAGTAATTTTGCAAAAGCTTCAAAGATTATCTCTGTTTGATATAATGGAGATATATTTCTGATTGACAACAAAACCTTGCTGTCACTTGGAAGCCCAAATTGTCGCTTCAAGGCTTGGTTATTACTGATAGGACGAAATAATGAAGTATTCACACCCCATTGAATTAGATGGATCTTTTCTGTTGGAATTCTGGCTATCCGTTTAATCTCTCTTTTTAAGTCATTTGAATCGCACGTAATAAATGCGGTCTTATTCATGGAAGTTTTTATTCCAGACACAAGGTCGGGGCTGCATTTTTCTAGATTATAGATATCCGACCCCCAAACGGTGATTCCATAAGGTATGTCACGAACTTTAGTCAATAGAGGTGCAAAACGAGCCCAGTGCACATGGCAAATATCAGGTCTCAATAAACGAACCCAAAAGGCTACTTCTATTTCCTGAATTATCTTTCTCTTTTTTAAAGATAAGAGCGGGATTATCCTAACACCTGGCAAGGGGTCAGCATTTGCGGACCTGGACAGAATCGTTATTTTATGCCCAAGTTTCGCGAAATATTCAGCCCATCGTCTGAGATGAACATGATGTGCCCATCCGATGTAAAGAATATGCATAAAACGCTTACCCTGACAATGTTAAAGACAGGATCTCTACACAATAATGAACATCAGCACAAGACATGGCGGGGTAAAGAGGCAAGGTAAGACAACGCCGACCGACGGTTTCAGTTGAATCCAATTTGCTATTGGTTGCCTTGTTACAGGCTTTATACGCTGAAAAGGAATGAATCGGCCTGTAATGTATGCTTGTTTGAATCCCTGCATCCCTCATCTTCGTCATCACGGCATGTCGATCAACTCTGGACGGCAACAAAACCGGCATGATGTGAGCCGCGCTTTCCGCACCCAGACGCTTAGAAAATGGGACCAAAACATCTGGCAAAATATCTTTTAGGGCCTTCCTGTACTCTTGTACCAATTCCTGCCGACGGCTGTTTTTACCAAGCATTTTTTTTAACTGTACCAACCCCAAAGCCGCCGTGATTTCTGTAGGCCTGTAATTG
>JALVDO010000236.1 GCA_027008975.1 Saprospiraceae bacterium
CGGTACATTGGAGCGATGCATCCATTGGTCAGTAAGCCAATCCACTTCCTTTTCAGTTGGGATATCACCCGTAAGCATTAACCAAAACAATCCCTCGGGGCGTGGTTCTTTCCCGCAAGGACCAACGGGCAGGAGTTCTTTCAACTCCGGAATAGAATAACCCCTAAACCGGATACCATCGATAGGGTCCAGGCTGGATGTCTCCCACACCATCATTTTCACCCCACGGGCACCGCCATATATTTGTTTAAGAACTACCTCATCGACTTTTGTGCCTCCTTTTTCTTTAAGCATTGACTTAATTTCCTTTCCTAAGGCACTTGCTTTTTCAAAAAATTTCTCTTTTAAAGGATCCATACTTTGTGTTTTTGTGTTTTATTTAATCAGGTAGCATTCAATATGGCTAATAATATAGTCTTTGAATTTACGTCTGTGTGTCTCCTTATTATTCAATACAACTCCAGCAACTTCATTTCCATCTCCTCCTTGGTCATTCCTGCTGATTTCATCTCACGAATCATAGCCGACTCTTTCTTTCTTCTCTGGACTTTCTGATTGTTTAACACTTTCAATTGCTCTTCGTTCAAAATCCTTTTCAAAGAACCTTCAGAAGCTAAAATCACTCCTTTTTTCTTTAGTAAATACTTTTTGTAATCGACATTTTCCAGCGGTTTTATCTCCTCTAAGTTTTGAAATTCTCTTGCGACAATAACCTCTACTTTAGGTACTTGTTGGCTATTCAACTTATACAATGCAGTCAATTTTTTAACGGTGTGATCAATGCTTCTTTGTCGGTCGGCAGCCTGAGCTGTAAGCAGACTTGAAAAAGCAATTAGAACGAAGGATAAGAGTATTTTCTTCATAAGTTTATATTTTGGGCGCAATTTAATGATTTCCACTTTAATAATAACGATATTTGCACCCTAAAAAATATTCATTTAGCAATAAATAGACATTTTACCATGATAATGGTTCAGGATATTATCGTAAGTGAGGAGTTGGTGACTGAAAAGTTCATCTGTGACCTCAATGCCTGTAAGGGAGCGTGTTGTATAGAGGGGGATGTAGGAGCTCCATTGGAAAAAGAGGAATTAAAAATACTCCGACGTATTTTTGATGATATCAAGCCCTTTTTGTCTTCCGAAGGGATTCATGCCATTCGTCAAAAGGGCTTTTTTGTCGAGGACGAACCGGAGGAGTACAGCACACCATTATTAGACGACGAAGCCTGTGCCTATCGCGTCATTGATCAATCGGGTATTATGTCCTGCGGTATTGAAAAGGCTTTTCTTGCAGGAGCGACCGACTACAAGAAGCCTATTTCCTGTCATTTATATCCCATTCGCATCGTGAAAGATGAGAAATCAAACTTCGAAGCTATTAATTATGACCGTTGGGATATTTGTTCGGCAGCCTGCACTTTGGGTGCTAGAGAAAAAATGCCCGTTTACGAATTTCTAAAAGAACCCATTATTCGAAAATACGGCGCTGACTTTTATGAAGAGTTGGACGGCGCCGCTCAATATTTAAAGCAAAAAGAAAAGGGCGCATGAGAATTGCCGTTAATACACGGTTCTTATTGAAGGGTAGGCTGGAAGGTATCGGCTGGTACACCTATGAGGTAATTCGGCGTCTGGTACAAATGCGCCCTGATGACGAATTTATTTTTTTCTTTGACCGCCCCTTTGATGAATCTTTTATTTTTGCTGACAATGTAAAAGGCGTGGTCGTCTCCCCTGCGGCAAGGCATCCAATTTTATGGTATTGGTGGTTTGAGTGGAGCATCCCCCGGCAGTTGAAAAAATTTCAAATTGATTTGTTTATTTCTCCGGATGGTTATTGCTCACTACGGAGCGACCTCCCTACATTAATGGTTGTCCACGATATTGCCCACCATCACTTCCCTCAACAAATACCTTTTTTAGTGAGAAGTTATTATAATTATTTTGTACCCCGCTTTCTGCGAAAAGCAGATAAAATACTGACAGTATCGGAATATACTGCCTGTGACATCATTAATATATATGGTATTGATGAAGCAAAAATCAGAGTAGCCCACAATGGTTGCCGGGATTCGTTTCGGCCTGTTTCAATACGCGAAAAGGAATCAATGAAGCAGCAATTTGCCGAAGGGCAGGACTATTTTTTTTATGCGGGTGCCGTACATCCTCGCAAAAATGTACACCGTATCATTTTAGCTTTCGACAAATTCAAAAAAAAGACAAAATCCCCGATAAAACTCCTGATTGGAGGTCGATTTGCCTGGCAAACGGGACCTGTCAAGACAGCTTATGACAAGGCTATACACCGAAGAGATATTCACTTTTTGGGATATCTAGAAGACGAAGTACTGCCTTTACTAACGGCAGCCGCGTTGGCGATGGTTTATCCTTCGCAATTTGAGGGATTCGGTCTTCCCGTCTTAGAAGCTATGCAATGTGGAACGCCAGTAATCACCAGTAACACCTCATCGCTGCCTGAAGTCGCTGGCGATGCCGGGATTTTGGTCGAACCAAACAATACACCTGCGCTTAGTAATGCAATGGAACGCCTGTACGTAAACGAGCAACTTCGAAAAACCCTGAGTAAAAAAGGGTTGGTGCGAAGCCGGGAATTTAGTTGGGAGAAGACTGCAAAAGGGGTAAATGTGGCAATTGATGAACTAAAAAAATAAAAAACACATAACATGAAAAATATAATCACAATTGCACTCTTATCCATACTGTTTTCTTGCAATCAGCAGAACTCCGATATTACGGCAGAACTACAACAACGCATAACTAATCTGGAGGACAAGATAGGCAATGCCTACAAGCCCGGACTCGGGGAGCTAATGGGTAGCATTCAAATGCATCATTCCAAACTTTGGTTTGCCGGAAAGGCAAAAAACCGCAAACTCGCCGAATTTGAATTACACGAATTGAAAGAAATAATAGCAGATGTCTCAACTTTTCAATCAGAAAGAAAAGAAAGCGAGCAAATTGGAATGATCAGCCCCGCATTGGATATTATTGAAACAGCCATTAAAGAGAACAATAGCCCGCTTTTCGAACGCAGCTATCGCCAATTAACGAATAGCTGCAACAACTGTCACCGGATTAACCATTACGAGTATATAATAATAAAAGTACCGGAAGTGCCTGTTTTTGGAAATCAAGAGTTTTAGCAGGGCTATAAAAGCACTTTTATTTGCAAAATAGAAAACAATGTCTTAACTTTGCAATACAAAGTACTTTAAAAATGACAGAACACAACGATCCTTTACAGACACTTGGAGAGATACGTTCCATCATGGAGCGCTCCTCCCGATTCATTTCTCTTAGTGGACTTTCCGGAGTTTTTGCCGGAGTTTTTGCATTATTGGGCGCAATTGCAGCATTTGTATATTTGCACAAACAACCGTTTGAAGATCCATTTTACTTTCTATATGCCCGCCCGGAAGAATTATCCCGATCGACAGATTTTATTACCTTTTTCTTTTTGGATGCAGGATTAGTAATGCTTTTTGCCCTCATATTCGGTATATTTTTCACAACGAGAAAAGCGAGGCGAAAAGGGTTGAAAATATGGGATCCAATTACCAGAAGACTACTTATCAATGTAGCCATTCCATTACTGACCGGATTTATTTTTTGTCTGGCGTTATTGTACCACGGCGAAAGTATCTTTATTGCCCCTACGACATTAGTTTTTTATGGTTTGGCACTCATTAACGGTAGTAAATATACCTTTGAGATGATTCGCTACCTTGGTTTGTTGGAAATATTACTGGGGTTAGTCGCCATGTTTTATATTGGATATGGATTGGAGTTTTGGACCATTGGATTTGGTTTTTTGCATATCATTTACGGTATTGTGATGTATTTCAGATATGAGCAGGAAAGTTAACG
>JALVDO010000237.1 GCA_027008975.1 Saprospiraceae bacterium
ACGCAGGTCCGGTATTATTTGGAAAGCACTTGTGAGAAAGTGAGCGGTTATACATTTACCAGTGGGGTTTCCGGTCAGCCTAACGGGTCTTGGAATAATGAAGTAGGCTATGGACGTGTTAACGCAAATTTGGCACTCAATGCCGTCCTTGCACCGTATATGTATGATGTAGCTGTTGAAAGTATTACACCTCCTGTCAGCAATTGTGGATTGGGTGCGGCAGAAACAATTTCTGTAAAATTGATTAACTATGGTTCGGTGAGCGCCACCAGCATTCAGGTTCGCTACAGGATAAAGCTAAATGGTGGAGCATTTGGCAGTTGGACCAATGCCGGCACGTACAACGGACTGATTGACTTCCTCGATAATGACAACTTTTCTTTTAATATAAATGTATCTATGGAGGGACATTATACCCTTGAGGTCGAAAGCCAATACGTAGGAGACTCAAATTATCAAAATGATATTGCTTCTACTGAATTTGACCATTATAAGTCGGTCAATTCCTTTCCTTATGACGAGGATTTTGAGACGGATAATGGTGGCTGGTACACCGCCGGTGCCAATAATCCTTTCATTTACGGTAGCCCCTATACCGGGAATAGTTTCATCAACACCGTTGGTAGTGGCTCCTACTGTTGGTGGACGAATGACCCCGGCTCTACTGCGGGCTATTTCCCATTCCAGACGGAGACCCATTTATATTCTCCATGCTTAGATTTTTCAGGGTTTATGCAAGATCCCATAATCTCTTTTAAGCTCATTTATCAATTGGATGTGAGTAACGTGACCGACAACTTAGTGTTGGAAGCGAGTACGGATAGTGGCGCTACCTGGAGCATTGTAGGCGGACAGGGAAGCGGCACCAATTGGTACAATAGCTTAGAGGGCTGGACTGGTATTTCCTCTCCTACGCCCGGACAATGGCTCGATGTTCGTCAAAGTCTCACGGGGTTGGCTGGCGAGTCTGATGTGAGGTTGAGATTCAATTTTAGTTCAGATACCGGCACTGAAAATGAAGGCGTCGGAATTGATATGATTAGTATTAAAGAGCCACCTACATACGATGCGTCTGTCGCCGCCATCACGAAGCCCGTTAGCGACTGCGACCTAGGTGTAACGGAGCAGGTAGAAGTCATCATTGAAAACAAAGGAGCCAATATCATTACCAGTTGTCCAGTTTACTATCGTTACGACCTCGATGGCATGGGCTTTACATCCTGGAATCTCGTCGGCAATTATAACGGAAGTATCAATCCGGGAGGTTCTGACTTTTATAGCTTTCAGGCGGACTTCTCTGCACAGGGCAGTTATCAATTGGAAGTAAAAACACAATTGTCTGGCGATGCAGACAACACCAATGATGCAAAAGCTACTGCTTTCTCTCATTATGCACCCATTGTAAACTATCCTTACACCGAGAGTTTTGAGGTCTCGGATGGCTTTTGGATGAGTGGCGGCACAAGTTCTTCCTGGCAGTTGGGAGCGCCATCGGCTCATACAATTCTTTCTGCTTCAGACGGAACAAAGGCATGGGAAACGAACCTAAACGGAACTCCAAACGAAGATGAAAACTCTTACGTTAGGAGTCCGTGTTTCGACTTTAGCGGACTGACTAGCCCGCAAATTAACATGGACGTATGGTGGGATTGTAGTAAAGATAATGACGGAGCCAGACTGGAGTATTCAACCGATGGCGGTAATACATGGGCGACATTGGGTAGCTACAATGAGCCGGATAATTGGTACAATTCTCAATACAATGACGGTTTTGGAGGCGAACCGGCGTGGAGCGGTTATGATGTCTATGGTGGGCTTAATAACTGGGTCACTGCCAAGCACGAACTAGCGGGATTGGCGGGGCAGTCCAACGTCCTCTTTCGCATCGTTTTTGCACAGGACCCCGTATCTTCCGTGACACCCAATTTGGATGGATTCGCCTTCGATAATATTACCATTGCAGAAAATAATTTGGTAGATGTCGGCATTTCTGAAATCATCCTACCTGTCACTTATGGGTGCAGTTTCACCACGAGCGAACACGTAAAAGTCAGGGTGAAAAACTTCGGAAATACACCTCAATTTGACATTCCTATCCAATATCGCATCAATAATCCATCGGGTTCCTGGGTTTTAAACGGATATTTTACCGACACCCTCGCCGCTGGAGCCACCGGTACTTATACCTTCTCGGAGAACTTCTCCAATTATGGAGAGTACCTAGTAGAGGTGCGGACAGCTCTTCCTGCTGATGGTAATTCGTCCAACGATACGGCAACAAAAACTGTTGAACACCTCCACAGTGTGTCCAGCTTCCCGTGGTGTACTGATTTTGAACAGCCGGGATCCGATTGGATTATTCGCGGGCAATCACCGTCCTGGGCAGAGGGCGTACCTGCGGGCACAAAAATTGACACGGCAGCAGGGGGGACTAAAGTAATAATGACCGGACTGAATTCCGGTTACTCAACGAATGAGGAGTCCTATATAATCAGTCCTTGCCTTGACTTGAGTGCCATGAATTTTGGCATCATATCTTTTGACCTGTGGTACGAAACGGAAGCGGGAAAGGACGGGCTACAACTACAATACTCCATTAATGGAGGAGAAACCTGGGTACCGGAGAACATCCAAACCAATCCTTATAACAATATGAACATTACTTCCCTTGCCCCAAGTGGAAATTCGGAAGGCTGGAGTGGCTCAAGTGGTGGATGGGTTCGCGCGCAGGCTTATATTTCTCCCTTGGGGACAAGCGAAGTAATCTATCGTTTTGTATTTGCATCAGATGCATCCGGAACAGACGATGGCGTGGCAATTGATAATATTTGCCTCGTTGATTTGGATACCAATAATCCCTCTTCTTCTGCCCTTGGTGCTTGTGCTGATTTTAACCTGTATGGTGTCAAAGGATACGATTCCTACCTTGTATTGGATAGCAACGGAAATAGTGTTGGTGGAATTAATCCGAATGGAAATAATCTCGGGAATATCACCTTTTCATACAACAAAATGTTATCTGTCCCTCAAGGCGGCGGCGGTGTGTATTATTTACCTCGCTATTTCAATATTGAGTGTTCAGGTGGCGCGGATTGCCCCGCATCCGGAACGTTTCCGCAGGGAAATGTGTCAGTTGACCTTTACTTTGAGGGACAAGAATTGACCGATTACAATATGGCCACAGGGCTGTCATATACTGCCGCCGATTTGTACGCCACTCATTTCGATGGTGCAAACGAAAATTGCGATTTGGATGACAACGGTTCAGGTACCTATACACTTATTGATAAAGTAAATATTACGGATAATCCCATTACCGGAGGAAACCATTTTTATCTCTCTATGGCGTTGCCTTCTTTCTCCGAATTGGGCTTACATGGTACCTCCGCTGTTTTAAGTCCGGGCAGTGCTCTGCCATTGGAGTTGCAATCCTTCACTGCCCGCCTGTTACCTCCAAAGCGGGAGGTACTCGTCGAGTGGATCACCTCCAATGAACTCAATATGGCTGCATTTGAAGTGGAACGTTCTACAGAAGGAGTCAACTTTGAGAAAATTGCTACCATTCCTGCGAAAAGAACCTATAGCAATTCCTACCAAATCACCGATAAAAACCCCGCTTCCGGACTAAATTACTATCGCCTGAAGATGCTCAATAGGGATGGCACCTTCGAGTATTCATCAATCAAAAGTGTCAAAACAGATGGAGCATCCTCCGGTATCCGCCTGTGGCCACAGCCGGTTAGAGATGTCGTGCATATCGAAGCTATTGGCAATAATCCATTTGATGATTTAAAAGTCAAAATCATAGGACTCGACGGTCGACTCATGAAACAAACTGACTGGAAAACAGACGGTGAAAAGTCAGTTTTGGATTGGAATATCA
>JALVDO010000238.1 GCA_027008975.1 Saprospiraceae bacterium
TAAAAGAAATATAGGATGGTAATCCTACACACGCACCCGTATCCATGGTTCCATTCATAGTAAGTAGTTACGAAAATTGTATCTTACGTCATAGGTGTTTAATGATTCGACAACGCTTCGCTGTCTTTTTTCATTATCCTTGCAAAACCTGATTTTCAATAAAATGCTAAAAAATACCTGTTTTTCACAAAATGTATCCACTTTTCATGGAAGGGTGTTGCCTGAAAAAGGTAATATAGTTGGGTATGCCGCTACCTATAATTACTACATAACCTCACCCTGACAAAAGTCATTAAAAATTACCAATAATTATCAGCTTTTCGTTTTTTTTTGTGGGCTACCTTTGCCCCATTGGAAGGGGGAGGTCTTTTCATTTGTTAAGTATCATCTTCCGTATATCAATCAAAATTTATAACTTTAAACTGTATTTTAAATTATGAAAAAACTTAGTTTTTTTATCCTAACGCTATTCCTTTCCTTTCTCGTAGTGAGTTGTGGAAATGATTCGAGTGCTACCGCATCTGAGAAAAAAGAAAATAAAGCCGATAAGAAAGAGATGATAGATGGTATTCCCATCACACAGGCAGAAATGGAGCGCGCCAGCGCTATTTACTTCGACCGGTGTGCCGGATGTCACGGTTCTACACGAAAAGGTGCAACCGGTCCTTCTCTACTCCCTAAAGGCGATGGCAAATTTGCTGCAACAAGAGATCTCGGCGCCGCGGGAATCCGCGTGTTTATTGAAAATGGTACACCCGGCGGTATGCCGGAGTGGAAAGGCATCCTGAAAGAAGATGAGGTCGAATTGCTGACTCGATTCCTACAGGTAGATCCTCCTGAGACGCCTCCATTTACAATGAAGGAAATTAAAGATACTTGGGAGTTAATCGTTCCTGTTGCTGACCGGCCAACAAAACCTGAGCACAATAGAAATATCGACAACTACTTTGGTGTTATCATGCGTGATGCCGGTAAAGTGGTCGTTATTGATGGAGATACCAAAGAGAAGTTAGCAGTACTAAAAACCGGATTTGCCGTTCATATCCTGCGTACCTCTGCATCCGGAAGATATATTTACTCAATTGGTCGTGATGGTCGTATTACCATGATCGATACTTATACCAAAGTGCCGCAAATCGTGGCTAAAGTCCGGGCTTCCTTTGATGCACGCTCCGTAGAGGTCAGTAAATACAAAGGACCAAAAGGGGATTTTCATGACAAATATTTGATTGCCGGTGGGTATAACCCAAGTCACTTCGTTATTTTCGATGCGCAGACTTTGGAACCATTGAGTGTGACTAAGACGTCCGGTAATGCCTGCGATGGAGATAAGGAGTTTGTCGAGGAAGCAAGGGTGGCGTCTATCGTCGCTTCTCACACCGACCCTCTTTGGGTTGTCAACGTCAAAGAGACCGGTATGGTATGGTTAGTTGATTATACCGACCCCGTCCATCCTAAATCTACACAAATTCCTTCCGCTCGATTCCTACACGACGGTGGTTGGGATGCAACCGGACATTACTTCCTAGTAGCAGCCAATGCCAGTAATAAAATTGTCGTGGTAGATGTTCCCAATAAGAAATTAGAAAAAGTTATTGATGTCGGTATCAAGCCGCACCCTGGTCGGGGAGCCAATATTAAGAACAAAATGGGAAATCTTTGGATAACCTGTCACTTGGGAGAGAATAAATTATCGTTCATCAAGACGGATAAAGGAAAAGGACAATGGACTGTCGTTAAGGAGTTGTCTCTACCTGGCGATGGTGGTGGATCACTTTTCGTAAAAACACACCCCAAGTCTAAGCACCTTTGGGTTGATAGAACGCTGAATCCAAAACCGGAGTTGAATTCGGCAGTAACAGTTATTGATGTCAATACATTGGAGGTGATTAAGGAATTGCCGATGCCAAAAGAGGTGAACGGACGAGCTGTACATATGGAGTACAACAAAGCCGGCGATGAGGTATGGGTTTCTGTCTATATGGGCAAGAAAAGCGGTATTGTTATCTACGATGATAAGACTTTGAAGGTCAAACAGATTATTACCGGTGACTGGGTGCAAAATCCTACCGGAAAATTCAATATGTATAATACCACAAACGATATTTATTAAACATTCGTAACCTTGTAACTGACCGAATCCTCTAATGATTCGGTCAGCTACAAATTTCCACTTCAAAATTTTATATTATCATGAAATTTCAACTACCATTGTTGATAGTGTTGCTGTTATGCCCGGGATGGAGCGTCACCCAGGCACAAAAAGTTGATACGACCAAAAGGGTTGAACTAGATCAGGTCGTTGTTACCGCGCAATACGCGCCCCAATCCATCCAAAAATCCGTTTACAAACTTAAAGTCATCAACGAAGAAGCCATTCTCGAAAGGGGCGCTAATAACCTAAGAGAATTACTGCTTCAGGAATTGAATATTGACCTCCAGCAGCGATCTGTTTTCGGTACAAGTATCGAGATTCAGGGCATCTCCAAGGAGAATGTGAAAATCCTCGTTGATGGTGTCCCCGTCATTGGTCGCTTAAACGGGATTATTGACCTTTCGCAAATCAACCTCGATAACATCGAAAGAGTCGAAATTATCGAGGGACCCACTTCTGTGTTTTACGGAACGGATGCCATGGCAGGAACCATTAATTTAATAACTAAAAAACGCCAGCAGGAGTCCATCGAAGGCAACGTCTCGACTTATTACGAGTCGGTAGGTGCGCTTAAGCTTAATGCCGGAATCGGATTTATGAAAGACAATAACAAGCTGCGATTATCTGCCGGCAGGTACAGTTTTGATGGTTATAACCCAATCGAAACCACCAGTCGAAACAATCCGTGGGAAAGTCGCAGACAGAACTACGGTGGGCTTCAATTCACGCACTGGTTCAATGATTTGAAATTGAAATACAGCGGGGATATTTTTGATGGATTGCTTACCAAACTCGGCGAGCCTGACACGACCAATCACGCAAAAGACGTCTATTACCGAACGCGCCGAGTTAGCAATGGTCTAAGCCTGAGTGGTAACTTGCCCAATAATCATTTTGTGAGTATTACCGGGGCTTATTCGGATTATTTGCGCTATAACGACACCTATTTGACGGATGTAAAAACGAACGAACAGGAAAAATTGGATAGAACAATCGGTCCCGATACCAGCCGATTTAAGTTGCTCTTTTTCAAAGGTCAGTACAGCAGCAATCAAGCCGATAAATTCCTGAATTACACCCTTGGGACAGAGATGAATTTCGAAACTATCGAAGGGGGTAGGATATTGGATGACAAGCAATCTTTGCAGTCTTATGCAGTATTTGCAAGTGCCAATTTTACCCTTTTGGAAAAGCTGAATTTACAACCGGGTCTGAGATATACCTACAATGCCATCTATGGCGATTTGTTGACCCCTGCCTTTCACGTCAAGTGGGATATGGGGAATGATTCGCGGTTGTTGGCCTCCTACGCCAAAGGGTTTCGGGCTCCTTCACTAAAGGAATTATACCTCGATTTTACATTCCCTTACGGTCCTTTTACCTTTAATATCACAGGGAACGAAAATCTGAAAGCAGAGCAGTCACACAATTTTAGCTTGTCATTTTACACGCCCGTATTTTTGAGGGGTAGTCAGAAACTGACGATAGAGCCGGCTTTCTTTTACAACGATATTTCCAATCTCATTGCACTTAGTGCTGTTCAAGATTTCTCAAGGCATTATATCAATGTCAATAAGCATAAAACGCATGGAGGAAGGTTGGATGTTACTTATGAATGGAGTGACAAACTATCCCTCAAAGCGGGGTATTCCCTAATAGGGCGGTACAACTCTTTCTCTGAAAATCCCGACTTGGACGTAGATGACTTTTTATACACTAACGACTT
>JALVDO010000239.1 GCA_027008975.1 Saprospiraceae bacterium
CCGCTTATAAATCCTATAAGAAGAAAGAAAATAACTACTTTTGTTGACCTCATATCGCTCTTTTATGGTTTAATTGTATCTATATTCTCACGCCCACTCCGAAGTGTATGAAATAGGGGTAGTAAAAGAATTTGATTGGAAATTTTGCCCCCGGAGCAGCATCATACGATCCCATCGGTGTTAGCGATCTGGAATAATCAATATGGAATCGAACTACTCCCGTATCATATCCCAAAGAAATAACCCCTGCTAAATCATAACGGTGATTGCCGAATATTACCTTAAGGTCATCTACGTATTTTGAAAACATATAACCACTTTCTATTCCTACTCCGCCATAAATCCCTTTGACAAATTCGTATTGAAATTCAGCACGCAAAGAGGCATAGTAAAGTGGCTGTTTATAATCCATCGGAGTACCGGGAAAGTCCGGGGTAGGCTCCCAATGAACATTCATTCCTTTGGCTTCCATTCGAGCCTGAATCAAATAACGAAATTCAGAAAATTTTTTATTTTGTATCAGGTAACCCAGCCCTACGTAATAAGAAGGGCGCATTTTTGGTTCAAAATACGATTCTTTCAGAGGAGAGGTCTCTTTATAAATACAGGAAGACACGCCTCCTCCGGCAGCAATCTCCCATCGGGACTGCGCTGATAATTGAATAGAAAATAAAATACAAAAAATAAAAATCAGTTTTTTCATGTTATTTGATTTTGTTGTACATAATTAAAATATTATCACTTTTAAAGTTATTTAAAAATCAAACCACAGTACGTGTAAATAAGAGTAACTCCTATACTCACAGTCTAATAATCGTACAGTTTAAACCCGCAAATACTCCTCTTCCATTATCAATATTTGTGTAAATATTGAATTCTTCGGTAAAGGGATTTTGGGTATTGATAAAATAATCATTCAAATCCTGATGATATTGAAAGTAGCTGGAATCAGTCCGGCAAACATACACTTCGGTGTGATAATTCTCACCGGCAAAAGATGGAGTAATTGGGAAGGTGCTACTCGTAATGTAATCACCAATGAGATCAGAACTTTTGATAACTTCCAATTGCTCCTGACTTGAAATACTGCTAACGCTGTCATTTGTCATTCGATATTCTTGCTTCAATATAGCATAGTAAGAGATGGAATCGGTTGCCTTGGGAAAACTTACATAAAAAAAATACTCACGAACACCACCATCATCTACTATATTCAGGCTTCCGTTGATACTGTCCTCTTCCACACTTGCAGCGGGTATCTGACAGACAGATTCTGCGGATAAACCATCAGGGGTTGTGACACTTATGAAATAAATACCATTGGACTCAATAGGGAAATCATCCTGATGGAGAACGTATTTTCGAATCCTGTTATCATAAGGCATTTCCACCTCACTTGTATTGGTACGAATGATCACGATAGCATTTTCAATAGAGGTAGTTCCTTGTTGCTGCAAACCTGTAATATCGGCATCGACAGGATAGGTTTTCCGGACTTCAACCATTATCAAACTGTCTTGTGGCATCAAGAAGGCAGTAACGACCAATTGCACTTCAAAAGGGATGGGATAATCATCTACTTCTTTTTCGAACAAGTCGGAGCAGGAATAAAAGGAAATCATCAAAAGCAGACAGATGTTGAGCATTGTTCTTGTCATGATATTTAGAATTTAAAATTATAACTAATGGAAGGAATAACAGGGAATAATGCCACTTTATATAATGCCCTCTTTTGTGGGTTTGAACGACTGCGCCCAGTCTTGAAATAAAAGGCATTCCTCCGGCTATAGGCATTATAAACGCTAAACTCCCAGTATGCCTCGCCCCATTTGGGATGCCTCTTCCATTGTAGAGACAAATCTAGCCGATGGTAATTCGGAAACCGGTAGGCATTGCGATTACTTACACTCTGTATCAACGTTCCCTGCCGATTGTTAAAATTAAAATGCGAAGTAGCATAGTAGTTATTGATAGGCAAGGTAAGTGGTGCGCCGGTACTAAACGTCCATAAACCGGAAAGTGTTATATTCGGAGAAAGTTCATAGGTAGCAACGATAGAGAGTTGATGCCTTTTGTCGTAATCAGTCGCGTAATAAGCTCCGTTGTTAACCCCATCTAAGCGGACTTCCGATTTCGCAATAGTATATGACAACCAAGACTGTAGCCTTTTGGTTTTCATCTCAAAAAGGAACTCTAATCCTATAGCTCGACCATTGCCAGTGGTTAGGTTTTTGTGGATGTCATTCTGCTTGATTTTAGCTGGGTCAGGACCGACGTCAAGTACCAAAAAACTTGCCCCTTCTTTATAACCCGGCAGGTCATTCAGTTGCTTGTAATATCCTTCCATATTGATGTGAAATTCCACCTCGCCTGCCTCCCAATCCTTATCCAGCCCAAGGGCAACTTGCCGTGCTGATTGCGGCAATAACAGGCTATCCGAAGGTATCCACAAGTCGGTTGGCATACCCGTCCCCGAATTGGATAGAAGGTGAATATACTGGTTGGTTTGGGCATAGGAAGCTTTAATCGCCCAATCATGCTCTAAAAAATACGCTAAACTCAACCGCGGCTCTATTCCGCCATAAAACCTGCTTTGAACCCCAAAACCCGCCCAACGAAGCCCTCCATTGACATGTAGCTTGCCGGTCGGATTCCACTCGTCTTCGAAATACAATGCGAATTCTGTTGCTTTAACAGGACTCTTCTGAACTTCGTCCTGATTCAAACGGGTGTTTTTCAGTACCAGAGCAGAGGTCACAAAAGTATGATTCTGGACAAAAGTCCCCGCCCTTATACGATGATTATTACTTGGAAAATAATCCATGTCCAATTTCAAACCCAAATCCTGTATTCCCGAGTAGAAACTCAAAAAATAGCTACTATCCCGCTCTATCTCCTCGGAGTAAACACTAAATTTATATCCTGTATATATGGCTGTCAAATTGCTGAACAACTTTTCTCCAAAAAGGTGATTCCATCGGAGTGTTCCCGTTTGATTGCCCCAGTTAAAACCGTCGTTAACCGTCAGGAAATCATTTTCTTTGGATTTAAACCCAAAGTTATCTTTTCCGAAGTACCCACTCAAATACAAGCGATCAGCAGGTGATATATCCCAATTTAGTTTCAGGTTTCCATCATAAAAATAAATGGGTCGTTTTTCATTCTTCGCAGAAAACAAGCCGGCAAAGGCATCAAGATAAGTACGCCTCATTGAGAGGAGGAAAGAAGCCTTATCCTTTTTTATTGGAGCCTCCAACGTAAGTCTGGAGATTAGAAGACCAATCCCTCCTTCCACGCCAAGTCGATCCTTTCGTCCCTCTTTTGTTCGAATATCAACGACAGAGGAAAGCCTCCCCCCATACCTCGCAGGAAATCCACCTTTAATGAAATCCATGCTCCGAATAACATCGCTGTTAAACACAGAAAAAAAACCAAAGAGATGGTAAACATTGTAAACAGGGGCGCCATCCAAAACAAATAAATTCTGATCAGCGCCTCCACCCCGGACATACAGGTTGCCAAACCCCTCTTTGGATTGCTGAACCCCTGGCAATAACTGCAAGGCTTTGAGAGGATCTTTTTCTCCCAAAATAGCAGGCAATTCCTTTACCATTTTGATGGGCAGCCGGTGGGTACTCATTTGTACTTTGCGGGATGCTGCCACCTCGTATTTAGATGCGGTCACTTCGACTACCTGAAGCTCACTGGCATTGGGCGACAGCGAAACGTCTATTTTTTTATATTTGGCATCAGGTACGAGAGTTATGGTCCTCGATTGATATCCGAGATAAGAAAAGACAAGCCGCACCGTCGTATCCGTGACAACACTCAGCGTATAATATCCGTAAGCGTTACTTGTCGTCCCAATACTCGTA
>JALVDO010000240.1 GCA_027008975.1 Saprospiraceae bacterium
TGGATAGTCATTTGCAATTTGGAAATGCCGGAGGTCGGATTTGGAAATACAGTTACAGGCAACGCCTTGCTACCGGCATTATCCACCCCCGTCAAATCCCGTTCACCCAATCCATACCAAACGCCCCATTTTCCTCCATCAATAAGTATCTGGGCATCGCCATTACCGGGCGTAATCTTATCGCTGGCGAGTGGTATATACCCCAACACCTGCGCTCCGGAGTTATCATGAGCATCAAAAATCAGCCCCGAATCGTCGATAGAATAATTGGGATACCCCAAAATTGCATTTTCAAAAATCGTCCCGACATTCCCCTCTTCGAGATTAACACCTAATATGGAATAATTCCCTTGGTCATCAATAAAATCGAGCGCTATAATATATGGGCTGTTTTTAGAGAAAGTCGGATTGCCTACACTGGTATTCTCCGGCAGTCCACTAAATATTTTGAACACAAAGCCATCACCAAAAGTGTTAAAAGTATTGTCCCAGGCTCGAATCAGTCCGACATCCCAATAATCACTGGTATTGCCAAAGTCATCATCCAATACATTATAAGCATCAAAAAGAATCTCCTCACCGACCAAATCCCATTCGATAAAATCGACGTACTGTAAATCATTGGTGTAAACACCCTGTTGAGAAGTCGAGTTACGCACGGCGATATTTTGGCCTGCCCCCGTATTAAAATCGTAAATAAAAATGTTATTGTCGTAATCCGTCGTCAGAGCTGCCAACTTGCTCCCATCCTTGGAGATAGCAACATTACGCCAAATGGTCTGAGGGTTATTCTCCAAATAACTCTCCGTATAGGTAGCGTTATTGGCATCATAACTCAATACCCGAATCGTATTATCTGCCGCAACATATAGGATAAAAGCCCCGTCATCCGTCACACTTGGACGACTGAGAATAGGGTCACTCGTCAGCCCATAAACGCTTCCGTTATCATAATAGTACAAGGCTGATTTCTCCGCATCGGTCAGTACGATAAAGTCCTGACCGGGGTTGGATTCGTAATCTCCCGGTGTTCCTGAGCCTGTATCTCCTACAATTCCGACCTGATCAAAAGCACTTGCTGCTGCATTGGCTTCACTCGTACCATAAAGCTGATTGGCTGACTGAATGATAGCCAGTCGCAAGTCGATAAACTGCGCATTGGCTGTCAGGTTATTTGATAGGGCATGATAGTAAATTTGACCGGCTTTAGCACTTCCAACGGCGTTGGAGAACAAATAAAAAGCCTTGTTGGGAATACCGCTATTGACATGTACTCCTCCATTATCGCCTTCCGGAGTATTCGGAAGGTTTTGATATTGATTCATGTGCGCAGGCTGCCAACCGGCGTCGTTCAATCCGCTTCCGCCCTGATTAGGATTGGAGAGGTCGCGCAAAGCGCCCGAACTAAAGATGCCCGTATTGACAACATCTTCCCCCATTTGCCAGTCTTCCGGCTCCATCAGATGCCCAAACACGTCCGCCATGCTTTCGTTTATCGCCCCTGATTGCCCTTCGTATATCAATCCGGCAGCCGTCTGGATAACACCATGAGTCATTTCGTGCCCTGACACGTCTAACGCCCTTTGTAAAGGTGCTGAAAAAGCCTGATTTCCATTGCCGTAAAACATTGCCTGACCGTTCCAAAAAGCATTGTCCATCCCGTTGCCATCCGTCTCCGAAACGTTGATAAAAGAGATGATGTTACCGCCATTTCCATTGATGGAATTCCGATTGTGTGTCTGACGATAATACTCATAACAAATACCGGCATTGTTGTGAGCGCTAATGGCTTTTGGGTCCACCCAGACGTTATTACTATTGGCAATATAGACAGCATCAAAATTACTATTTGCCGGATTGGTACTTTGAGCATCAACGGTGATAATCGTACCGCGAGCATCATTGGGGATGGATGAGGCGTTATCAAACATTTGGCGACTGGCATCGATTAGGTAATAGGTCCCGCCCTGTTGAAAAATATTCAAAGTGACATTGTTACCCTGCAAATCATTGCC
Source organism: Saprospiraceae bacterium (assembly GCA_027008975.1). Classification (GTDB taxonomy): domain Bacteria; phylum Bacteroidota; class Bacteroidia; order Chitinophagales; family Saprospiraceae; genus JALVDO01. The sequence continues at coordinate 2,016 of JALVDO010000240.1, forward strand.
GGAGGAGGTGCCCGGTGGTGGTAATTCACCCGTTCCGTATTCATTCATTTTGCGCAAAGCATCCGGATAAAAAGCGCAGGTATTCGTGACTTTGTGCGTGACTGCTCCTGTGTGCGCATCTATGAAGTAATCCCAACTTTCGAGCACATTCGGAATGGCTCGCACCTTCCAGCAAAGGACGGGTTCCCCTTTAGTCAAACCCCGATGCAGGATAACTAATTCCGGTAGTAAATCCTGTCCGGCTGTATATTTTTTCTGTTGTTCCGAAAGTTCATAAACATTTGTTTGCTTGCGCAAATCATCATACGCCTTTTGAGTAGCCGACTCCGCATTCAAATTGGATGACAAATCATTTATCCGGGGCGTTTTGAAATAGCGACCATTGAGTGCATTAATCACGCCGTTTTTAGTGTGTAAAATCAATTGCCCACCAAAAACTTCAATTCCCCGGTACTGCTGCTGCATCCGAATATGCCACTCCCCTTCTATGTCTTTATTCATCTTGCTGATGACAAACTCACTCCGTGGCTGCTCGATAAAAAGCAAGGATTTTGCAGCCTCCAAATAAGCATAAGCCTGCTCTTCCAAGAGTAAATCCTGCTGTTCTTCGGATAAAGTCCCCTCAATTAGCAGGGGAAGCCCTTCCTCGCTTCGCGCCTTGACACGCAGGTGGGATTGGGATGCCGTCAGCACCACCGACTGCCGTTGGAAGTGATTGGTCGTCGGCAGCGTCCTTCCCTTCAACGGGATGCCAAAGGTGGGATTTATCGCCGGTTGAAAATCAGCCGGGTTGAAATTGGAAGGTTGGGTGTTTTCAGGACGGGGTGACTTCATTTGAGCCTCCACTGACTGTGTCAACATCAGGCTCAATAGGATGAAAAGTATTCTTTTAATGGACATTTTCTTTATTTTTTTTGTACCAATTGCATTAAATCGTCATATAATACCGCGATTAGAGAATCGGGTAATACCCCGGGATTTCCCCAGCTCGTGTAATATTCCGAATCCTTATCTTTCATCCTCAAAAAATAATACATATTTCCGGGACGGCGAAAATGAAATTCGTCCAATTTGAGGTCGTAATAAGTTTTGAAAAGCTGAGCGGCTTTTTTCTTTTTCACTTTGGGTAATTCTGTATAATCACCGGCATCGTGCTTGAATAACTGCCCATTTTCGAGTAGCATATATTCATTGACAGCACCGGTAAAGCCCCCGCCATTTCCAAAATAGAATTGTTTGTCTGGCAAATCATCTACCGAGTATTTGGTGGTATTACACGCCCAAACGGTCGTTAAGACCAAAAAGACAATGGATGAAATTGTAATAATTTTCATAAGTTGTTGTTTATTAGTGACTACTTACCGTTGGTAACACGTCTCGTTCACACCGAGGACATATTTTTTCACGACGCCAATCTCCGTAGCGGTTTCAGCACCAAGAAAGCCCTTGATTTCCTTATCGGAAAACTTTTCCTGTGCCAAATGTAATAATTTTTTTGCAACCGGCATATAAGACCAATGCCATCGTTCTTCATTGTAGCCATCAGGACGGTCTTTCCCCTTGGGCGAATAGGGCTGACAAAAGCCGTAATCCGCGCCGTGCTGCGACATCCAATCGTATATTTTTTTGCCCTCGCCGGACTCGAAGTATTCGTTGGTGAAATTATTCAAATCCACATCCGTCCCCCAGTGATGACGGGAGGTGCTAGGCATAGAGCTGTACTCCAGTATTTTCAATGCCCTTTCCTTGGGGTTTGGATAGGCTTTGGCGGCATTTTTTCCATTCTCGATTTTGCGATGACCAAGCCATTTGCCCTCCCAAATTTGCTTTTGCCGGTTGAAATTCCTCGTCGC
>JALVDO010000241.1 GCA_027008975.1 Saprospiraceae bacterium
CACAGTCGGGGGATATATCCGCGTAATTATTTCCCGTGTGGCAACGTTGGCAGTCCTGTATGTCGTGTCCTTCCGTTAAGGGGAAAAAACTGTGGTCAACGATGTCCGTATTCCATTCTTTAGTCAAAGGACTGTGACAGTCGATACAATTTTTTGAAAAGTTTAGCGCTGCGTGACTGGGGCTTTGGGTGGCGGCATAATCCTTTTGATGGCAATTGATACAATCGTTGCCTATTGGTGCAAAGGTCAAATCTGTCTCCGACAGGTGGCACTGTTTGCAATCTGCCTGATTGTGTGCGCCGATGAGTGCAAAGCCGTTTTTTTCGTGTATCTCGGGGATTTGGTTCACTATCCAAGACTCCGGCGTATGGCAGGCGGCACAATCATTGCCGACTGTCCCGCGGTGCACATCCGTATGACAGGAAATACAGCCTGTTTTGTCCTTTGCTTCTGAAAATACCAATGTTGGGTGGCACGCCTTGCAATTAATGCTGAGATGCCCGCCCTCTAATGGGAAACTGGTACTATTATGATTAAAACGAGAGGTGTCAGATTCTGACATCCAGCCGGTGGCTGTGGATTTTTTTATTTCGGCTTGTTGGTTATTCTTCCAAGTGTTCATCGGGATCTCCCAACTTTCTGAATTGTGACAGGCTGCGCAATTCACCTTTAACTTATCACCATGAGGAGATTGTCCCAGTAGAGGGAATGTTAAAAGTAGAAATAAGATAGCAAATTGTGATTTGCACATCAAGGTCATTAATTTTTTGCAACTACCGAGGTAAGCTTTTTTTAACTAATTACTCAAAAGACCGCGCAAGACAGCCTTCTAACCTTCTAAAACGTCTCTTTCCCTCTACGTGAAAAATAATAAAATGGTTGCGTCACTCTTTTACCAATTCAGACTTATCCCCAAATGCCATTTGAGGTACTGTAATGATTCGTGCTTATAAAATTTACCCTTCCAGTCTGTTTGTCCTCCAAAAGCACCTTCCAAAGCCCAACGATTTCCAACATAGTAACGCAAGCCCGCTTCACCCCAGAGGCTTTTCAATTTAAAAGAGGTCGGAATCAAATTACTCTTCGGAATCTCATATTCATTTGTATTGGAAATATAATCATAAATCAAGGTTGAAGTTTGGGTTTTTCTAAAAGTACCACCAGCACCGAAGTATAATTCCCATTGCCGTCCCAACGGCAAAGCGTACTGAGCCCCAATCGGAATCTGTAGATATCTGAATCGTCCCTGAATTTCGTGAAGTCTGTCTCCGGCAGATATGGGATTTACAGTAGGCAATCTGAATAACAAATCAGGTATTGCCAATCGATCGGTATAGACGTCGTAATTATTTCTCAATAACTCAACGCCCACTATTGCGCTCCAACGGGATGTATAATCGAGCTTGGCGCGGAAGCCTACCAACAAATTGTCTTGTTTGCCTTCCGGAGACTTAACTTCTAAATTTTGAAATGATCCGGTAATAATTCCAATAGAAAAACTTCTTGGTACTAAATCTTTGAAAAGGTTGCCCGAAGGTTTCCTATCGTATTTTTGTACGGACTGCGACAATACCTCCTCGTTTTCGTATTGGATAAATAATGGGGATTTTTTGGAAATGGTGTCAACTGCCCTTGCTAAGGCGGGTTTTGTATCCACCTCTCCATTCAAATCCAAAAGCGTTGTAGCTTCAAAATTACGAGATAGCAGGGTACGACGGCGATTGGAGAATGGCAGATTGAAAGATTGCTCTCCGAAGGGATTGGCCAAAGAAGAAAACACTAATGGCGCTACAACAGCAGGAGAAGTGGGCTGCTTGATTTTTACATATTCGTACCGGATGATGGTCTTGAAAATGGTATCGTGAATAACACTAGTCGGGCTGACGGCAGGAATTTCCTTTTCCTCATCAGTATTGGGTAATTGCTCTTGGTTTTTTAGACTTGCTTCTTGGGTTGAGTATTGCGAGTATCCCCTCGTACCCAAAAGGTATCCCATTCCAAAGAGAGCAATGGAACCGAACAGAATAGGCAGCCATAGCCAAAAGCGATTTCTTTTGCCTGACTTTTCTTTTCTTAGGTGTTTTTCTAATAATTCCCAACCATGTTCATCGAAGGGAACATCAGGAACATGCTCAAAAAGCGATTGTATTTTTTTTTCAAAATTATCTTTCATACAGCTGTCCTCTTATTTCGCTACTAATCTCTGCTTCCAACTCCTCCTGTAATTTCTTTTTTGCCCTTGCGTAATTTGATTTGGATGAACCAATACTAATATTTAATTTTTTTGCTATTTCGTGGTGTTTGTATCCCTCAATTGCAAACAAGCTAAAGACGAGTCTGTAAGCCGGGGATAGTTTTTGAATATGGGTAAGTACCTGTTCGTAATTTAGCTTATCCCATACTGCATTTTTTGTTGTCACTTTTTGATCGATTGGGAAAACGTTCTCATCTACACTCTGAAGTTTATGATACTTCCGGTGATAATCAATGGCGCTATTAACGACGACCTTTCTAAGCCATGGTTTGAATTCCAGTGTCTCATCGAACATATCAAACTTCGAAAAAATTTTCAAAAAGGTGTCATTGACAATTTCCTGCGCCTCGGCTTTTCCTTCGGAAAACCGCAGTGCGATACCCATAGCATAACCGTAAAACAACTTGTAAAGTCGTCTTTGCGCTGTAGGATTGCCCTCCGCACAGGATTGCAAAATCAAGGTAAGTTGTTGTCTCCCTTCTTCCATTAATATCGTTTTGACCAACTACAAAAAGCGCTAATTAGTCACCGTACTAAAGTCAACAATTGACAACTCCCGATTCAGGTAAACCATCTCTCAAAAACGATGCCTTTGGAACAAATCTAAAAGCGTCCACATTAAAAATTGATTAGTAGGTGTAGAAAGCCTCTGTCTGTAAAAAAGTTGAAAGGGAGACTCCAAACAGAGTGTTTGTTACAAAATCAATTAATAATATCCACAACATCTCCTTTTTTGGACTTGTCCAAAAGCATCGGTATAAAGTGTGTCTAACTCTATCTCAGTTCAAAACAACTGTTCCCCATACGGCGATAATAGTACAATTGGTTGCGTCGCCCTTCCGTTTTTTTTATTTAGTGTCTTTTTTTTCTTTTTTTTGTATCAAATCTCTTTATGATCCGGGTGTTTACGCGATAGCTGTTTTCTCTTTCACTATCAATCATCTCGCCCAACAGAGAAAGCGTCAGTTGCCTGCTGATCCGGTAAGAAAGCCCGGTTCCGTAATATTTTACCTGCGTTTTTAATTCGCTGCTCAGGTATTGATAATCCGCCATTCTAAAATAAAAATTGGCATTCAGCTTTCGCTTAATGAGGGTGCGCGAATGCCGAACAGATATGATTGTACCCTTTAAATAGGCTGATGTATTCATGTTGAAATTAACAGAAAGCCTACCGCCAATTCCCGGTATCTTTGAAATACTCGCAAACCCATTGATGTTGTCGGATTTGTTTTGCCGGCTCGTTTGGAATCGCCTGCTGTAACTCGCTCCTACATTGACGTATCGGAAGGGGCGAACATTCAGGCGAAACCGGAGTCCTTGCCGCGCTTCATCATCATCTAATAATCGTTCTATATCGGTCTTGAATGTTTCGTAATAGAGGATGCGCTTACGGGTATCGTAGGATACGCTGAGGTTAATCCATCTCGCAAATTTATACCTTGCCGATACATACAAATTGGTCAACCGGGCAGCAGAGACCGATTCGTTATGTACTTTATTGAATACATCCAGTTCGGCAGAAGCAAATAAATTCAACTTTCTGAAGAAGGTGCTGGAATGCTGCAAGTACATGTAGCGTCGGTCAATATGTCCGGTG
>JALVDO010000242.1 GCA_027008975.1 Saprospiraceae bacterium
AAACAATTTTTATACCTAAAGCATATTTCATTTTGACAATGATAGGTAATTTTGTGAAATTGTAGGCGTTTGTGAATGTTTTTGTGACTTTAGGTTGCCAATGTTATAATAATTCACTAAAAAATGCGATTATTGTGAGAGAGCATCTTCCGAAATAAAAAACAAATTCATACATGGACAAAATAAAAATCCTTTGGGCTGACGACGAAATTGATATGCTGAGACCCCAAATCCTATTCCTTGAAAAAAAAGACTACGATGTGGTGACTGTCACAAACGGACATGATGCCATTGATGAAATAAAAGAACAACCGGATATAGACGTCGTTTTTCTCGACGAAAGTATGCCCGGCATCACAGGATTGGAAACCCTGACCGAAATCAAAGCCCTACGCCCGCACGTACCCGTGGTGATGATTACCAAAAATGAAGCAGAGCACGTGATGGAAGAAGCCATTGGCGCGCAAATAACCGATTATCTCATCAAGCCCGTCAACCCGCACCAAATCCTATTGGCACTCAAAAAAATTGTCGATAATAAACGGCTTGTCAGGGAAAAAACATCTTCTGATTACCAACAGGAATTCCGGCAAATACTGATGGATATTAATAGCGGATTGGATGTCGAAGGATGGGTCGATACCTATAAGAAAATACTCCATTGGGAATTGAAAATTGATGCCTCCGACTCACGCGAAATGCAGGATATTCTCGCCATGCAAAAGAGTGAGGCCAACGCTGCATTCTCCAAGTTTATCGAGCGGAATTACTTCGATTGGCGGACGGGAGCGGATGCCCCTGTTATGTCAGACACCCTAATGCGCACCAAGATTTTTCCGCACATCAAAGACGATGCTCCTACCATCATGTTGTTGTTGGATAACCTTCGGTACGACCAATGGGAGATACTCAAACCCATTTTTCTGGAATTGTTTTCAATGGAGGAGGAAGATTACTTCTACAGTATTCTGCCAACGACGACACAATATAGTCGAAATGCCATCTTCGCCGGTATGATGCCTGCCGACATTCAAAAGCGGTATCCAAAATGGTGGCGCAATGACTCGGAAGAGGGAGGCAAAAATAACTTTGAAAAGGATTTGTTACAAGAGCAAATTAAGCGAACTTTCCGTAAGGAAATTAAATCTGAATATATTAAAGTCACCAAGGTGGCTTTTGCCAAACAGCTACAGGATAACATCATCAATTATCTGCACAATGACTTGACGGTTATCGTTTATAACTTCATCGATATGCTCTCTCATGCCCGAACCGAAATGGAAGTGCTTAAAGAGTTGGCAGGTGATGAAAAAGCCTATCGCTCTCTGACCAAATCGTGGTTTCTAAACTCCCCGCTTTGGGAAGCCCTCCAGCGGGCGGCTGAGCGCGGCATTCGGCTTATTGTGACAACAGACCATGGCACGATTCGCGTCAATCAGCCCTCGAAAGTAGTCGGTGACCGCGAGACGACTACCAACCTTCGTTACAAATTGGGTAGAAATCTAAAGTATGATGCCAGAGACGTCCTCGAAATTCGAGACCCGCAAAAGGTAGGCCTGCCAAGCCCGAATATTAGTTCTTCCTTTATTTTTGCCAAAGAGGACAAATACTTCCTCTATCCTAACAATTATAATCATTACAATAATTATTATAGAAACACTTTCCAGCATGGAGGTATTTCGCTGGAGGAAATCATTTGTCCTGTGATGCGGCTGCGGTCGCGGTGATGTTACTCTACCAACAAAACCTGTCCTACGCTCAGTGTATTACTTGATAGTTGATTCAGTTTTTTGAGTGTGGCGACATCGAGATGATAGGCTTGGGAAATACTCCAAAGTGATTCTCCCTTCTGTACGATATGTGTTCGTGAGGAGGGGAGGGGTTCATCTGCGAAATCCGGAGCCAAATCTGTCTCAGTACGCGTTTTGGGGGATTCGGTCACCTTGAGTGCTTTCTCCTTTTTCCCAAGGACGGGTCCCTCGTTCCATTGGACGACACCACCGGTACGGTGTTTTTTTGCTGTGTTTTGCTTCTTTTTGGCTGTAGCCAAATCCGGTCGTCGGACGACGGTTGTTCCTGCTATTTTGATTCGGGCACCTACAGCCGGTTCCATTCCCTCCGTCATTTTGTTTTTGGCGTTCAACCAATAAATCCGGACGCCGTATTTTTGTGAGATGCTGACCATCGTTTCGCCTTCCAATACCGTATGGTAGCTGTCTGCCTCCTCGTAGTTATTTGCCTTCTTGGCTTGTAAGAAGACGATTTGTCCGGCAGTGAGCGTCTGGTGAGTAAATCGAATGTCATCGTTGTATTTTACCAGCCTTCGAGCCGAAACGTTTGTTCGTCGAGCGATGGTCGCAACGGTCTCACCGGGTAGAGCCGTTGTGCATTTTAGGTTATTAATGCGCAGGGACTCCGGCGACGACACAACTTCTTTTCTCGGAACGGGTATATTTACTACCGATGCGGATGTCCTATGGTCATATTGCGTCAGGTTGTGTCTTTCAATCAGGCTAATCAATAATTCAGGATAGCGGGGGTTACTGGCATAACCAGCTTCCAAAAGCCCATAAGCCCATGCTTTGTAATCGGTCATTTCCAACTCAAATAATGGTAGATACCAAGGTTTATCCGGGTGGTGAAGGAAGTCGGAGTGGTCAATGAAACTCATCTCCGGTGTTGCATATTTCTTGAAAGGAGAATCGATGATTACGCCATTTTGGTTTCGATCATCATCTTTCTTGTAAAATACTTCGCCATGCCAATCTTTGTAGGCTTTGATACCAAAGTGGTTGTTTGCCTCTTTTGCCAGCCGGCTGTTTCCGGCATCGGATTCAAGAATGCCTTGAGCAAGGGTGATACTGGCAGGAATGGAGGCGCGTTCCATTTCTTTGATGGCCATCTTTTTGTAACGGCGGATGTACTCCTCCTGACTTTGCCTATCCGTGCTAATACCAAATACTTTGGCGACGAATAAAAATAACAATGCGGTTGAAAAATTTCTTCGATTGCACATAACTTTGGATATATAGGTTATGTAAGGCTTACTGCATCGAATTTCGGTTTTTGATGAAAGAATGATAATGATTAATGATGACTAAAACGCGACGGATAAGCATTCAGTACTTCCTTCGTCGATTTTATGATAATGTTAACAGAAAAATTCGTAACTACTTACCACCTCATACTTTATGTTTGCAATTTGGCAATAAGGGTATGGGTGTTCCCCTAAAGGTAGCCCTGGCATCAATTTCACATATCTTCTAATGCCTCCCGCCAATGCCGAATAGATAACCCAAAGGTATCCTTGAATTTTTGTTTGTTCAGAACGCTGTAAAATGGTCGTTTCGCCGCGGTTGGGAAGCCATCGCTTGTGATGGGGATGACCTGACAGCTCGACTCTGTTATCTCGAATATAGCTTTCGCGAAATCATACCACGAGGCGACCCCTTCATTGCTGTAGTTGAAAGTGCCGCTTAATTTTTCAGCGTTTTCAGGTTTTGATAAAATACTTAAAATTGCCACAGCCAAATCCGGGGCATAGGTCGGCGTCCCAATTTGGTCATAAACAACAGATAGCGTTTTTCGTTCCTTACTCAGACGCAGCATTGTTTTGACAAAATTGTGTCCATACGGGGAATAGACCCACGAAGTCCGTATCACGCAACTATCCGGTAGTATATCTCGTAGTACCAGCTCACCTTCCAGCTTTGTACGGGAGTAGATGCCCAGCGGATTGGTATTATCCGTCTCCAATAGTGGCCGGTTGTAATCGGCATAGACATAATCGGTGGAGAAATGAATCAGTTTTGTCCCTTGTTTTTTGCAGGCTTTCGCCAAATATTT
>JALVDO010000243.1 GCA_027008975.1 Saprospiraceae bacterium
GTCGCCAACCTTGGCACCATTTCGATAAGTGATTTTATCCTTTTCTCCTTGGCCGATAGCCGTTATATTAATAAACATTCCTCTCGGAGAGGAGGTCGTATCACCACCCACTAAATCCACTGCATAGTGTTTGCAAGCTAAGTGAATTCCCGCATATAATTCATCAAGAGCCTCAACAGAATACTTATTTGAGATGGCAATCGAAACGGTGATTTGACGTGGTTGGGCATTCATCGCGTAGATGTCGGACAGGTTGACGACGACTGATTTATAACCGAGGTGCTTTAATGGTGTGTACATCAAATCAAAATGGATACCCTCAACTAGGGAGTCCGTTGAGATGACCGTTAGCATGTTTCTATTGTCAATAACTGCGGCATCATCTCCAACACCTTTTGTCGAAGAAGCATTTTGTAGTTTTATATTCTTTGTTAAATGCTCGATTAGCCCGAACTCGCCCAACTCGTTTACGTCTGTTCTTTTGTCCATATCTTATAATGAATATAATAGATCCTTCATGGGGCTTGCATCGTCCCCGTTCTGCTCTGCGAGTTTGATTGCACGCTCTGCGATTTGTCTTGCTTTCTTTTTGTTTTTTGTTTTAGCGTACAATCGCGCCAGTGTATCCATATTGTAATATTGCGCATCTAAGCCGACGGATTTTTCTGCCCATCCGATAGCCTTTTTTAAAAATCGCTTCTGTCTAACTCCTTCGTAAAAAGACCAGGCAAGATTATTCAATTCCAAAGGGTCGTTCAGTGGATATTTTTTATAATATTTAATAGCACATTTGGCATACCGTTTCATATCCTCCTTTTGCTTGTAATAATCCATTTTAAAAGCCAACAGGTATTTATCCACCCGTTCGGGATAAATGTCAGTGTATATTTTATTTGCAATTTTAAAGGCACTCTTGGGGTTGTTGAGAGACATTGCTTTTCGGAAAACCATATTGTAAACCTGCCCGAAAACATCTTTTCTGCCGAATAATTGTTCAAAATCTTTACGGTTCTTAACAAAGTAATCATAAGCCTTCGTGCCGGGAGTCTGAATTGATTTTAATATTAAAAACATATTTTCTTCCGTATCCCAATGGATTTGGTGACTGAGGTACTCCTCAACCAGACGTTGTGCGTCCGGGGCATAACTTTCCAGGCTGCTTAGCGCAATGTCGTACTTGATTTTTGGATTGGTTTGCATATTGTCAAAATCCATGGTTTTGAATTTTGCCAACGCCTCTTTGCCGGCCTTAATGAGGGCATCTCCTCCGAGATATCCCGTCTCAATTTGTATCAGTAATCCATTCGGAGCCACAAAACTCAGAGATGGGTAACTTTTGATGTTAAATTTATCAACGAGACTTGGTCCAGCTCCCTTTTCCATGTCCATCTTGAAATTGATAAAGTTGGCATTAAAGAATTCTCCAACCGTTCTGCGGGAATAAACATTCTTATCCATTAATTTGCAGGGACCACACCAAGTCGTATAACCATCCAGAAAAATGAGGGTGTTTTCCCTGGCAGCCTTTTCGAGTGTTTTGTACCAGTTGCCCTCTTCAAATTCTATTTGCGCAGAGAGCAATCCGGAAATAAAAACGCTTAGAAGTAACATTAATATTTTGCGGTTCATCCCAATTGCTTTTTTAAGTCTTTAATGAAAAAATTGACGCGATCTTCAGACCTTTTTCCGGCTTTTCGAGCCAGGGGAAGCGCGCGCTCTGCCACTTTTATGGCCTCTTTGATATGCCCATTTGCTTTCATCAGCATGGCACAATACAGGAGGTCCTGATAGTTGTCTGACTTTGCAGTTGCCTTTTTAGCGAAAGATTCCGCTACTTCCATTGCTTTTTTGCTTTCTGAGAAATGTTCCTGAATGGTTTTGGCCATAGAGAATAATTTTTTAGTATCCTTTTTGGCATATTTGGAAGCAAATTTAGTGGCATCCCGTATATAGGTGTCAGCATCATTATAGGCGAGTGCAAAGGACATATTAGATTCCAGTATAAAAGGTTTGGCCAATTTCTTATCGTAGGCTTTCATCTTGTTTTGCGCTTCGATTAGGAGGTCTTTTTCATCGTATTCAATGGCTTTCTCAACGGTTGCCATACAGGCATCCTTTACTTTTTTGCTAACAACCTCCTCTGAGTTTTGTGCGATAATTGCCTTTTTGTGTTTCAGCAACAAATCAAAGATGCGAGAGTCTGCCTCAATGGTTGCCATAAGGATAAACCTTAAATTTTCCGGCGTGCTCAAATCCTGCTGGCTTCTGAGGTAGTCGTTGGCAATTTTCAGGCTGGGTTTATTGGCTTTAATCAAGGCTTCGACGTAGTTATAGACCAACTGAGGGTCCCGATTCCCCTTCTCGTACTCCCCGGCGTAATCCCCACTCCTATCGACACTACTCAGTGCTTTTTTGCCAAGTTCGACAAAAGCGGGAACGGGCTTAGCGCCCATTTCCTTCAGAACAATGTCTTCCGTGTAATCAATAAAATACAAAGTAGGATAACCGGAAACAGGATATTTGCTTCCAAATTTTCGACCTTCCGGCTTTTCCATGTCGTATTTTACATTAATGAAATTTTTATTGAAAAATGACCCCGCCCTTTCATCTGTAAAGACGGTTCTGGACATTCTTTTGCAGGGGCCGCACCAGGTAGTATAAGCATCAATGAAGATTACTTTTTTCTCTTTTTTAGCCTTGGCGACGACTTCTTCCCAAGGCGTATCGTGTAGAAATTCTATTTCTTGTGCCATCACCCCACTGTTCATCAACAGGATGATTGAAAACACCATAATTAGTTTGTGCATAGTTTTTTTATTGTAAACGATATTACTCGTCAATTGTTAAAGAGAAATCTATCAAGGAAATAATTATTCGCGCAAAAATACGCTTATCCTACACAATTAATGGAATGTATATGAAAAATATTGTGGAAAGCGGGAATAAGCGGTTATAAGGGAAGGATGTGGATGATAGAGCAGCAAGGCGAAATATTATCGCAGCCATCAATCTCCAACAAAACCTCCAACAAAACAAAGCTGCTCGCTGCGACCTGTGGTCGCAAAGCGGATGTTGGTGTAGGCTTCTATACTACCGTTATCAAGACAAAATTACAAAAAAAACGCTTGTTAGTTGCTTTTTATTTGTTTAATGAATATAATTTTACTAATAGATTATCTTCAAAAATGTCTTTTTTATATTCAAAATTTAGTTTTTCAAGAACCCGTATTGAACCTATGTTTTCGGGAAGGACCATTGCAATTACTTTACTTAATTCTAATGTCTCAAACGCAAGATTTAAACAGGCTTTTGCAGATTCGGTAGCTATTCCCTTTCCCCAGTATTTTTTCATAAATCTATATCCAAGATCTACTTCATCCATATCTTCCAAGTACTTTAAACCCGTAAAACCAATAAATTTGTTTTCGCTTTTTAACTCAACGGCAAGCCGGCCAAATCCATATTTTTCATAATCTCCGAATACATTTTCAACAATCCTTCTTTCAATTTCTTTTTTAGATACAACTCCCCCATCACCGGTATATCTACTTACTTCCGGATCCGAATCCATAACATATGAAGGTTCAATATCTTCCATCTTAAATGGTCTAATTAAAAGTCTTTCAGTTTCAATATATAATTTCGAATTAATCATTTATTCTTGTTTTTTAATTGCACCTAACATCTCTCTGAACGCAATGGCGTTTATATCTTTTATGTCTGCAAGTTATTATTTTTTTTTAAAATTTATAAATAATTTGATATTTTTTATTATTATCTGTTTGTTACAACTATTTCCAATGATTTTTCCGGTT
>JALVDO010000244.1 GCA_027008975.1 Saprospiraceae bacterium
TAAACAATTGGAGTATCACCACCGGTAATCGCTATATCCGAAACACTAATTTGAGGCAAATCAATATCAACTCTTGTCCAGGAATCCCCTCCATTAACAGACTTAAAGAGCCCTCCCTGAATAGTGGTATAATTATCTCCTTCTTCGATTACTTTGGATGAAAATCCGGCATACAGCACGTTAGAGTGGTTGGGATCTATCGCGATTTTTTTAATCAGTAAATTATTATCTACACCCAAGCCGTTATTGATAGGAAACCAATTTTGACCACCATCAGTCGTTTTATAAGCACCGTGGTCATAGCTCGCTGCGTAAAGTGTTCTCGAACTCTCAGGGCTGTTTTCGTCTAGTGCAATTGACCAAATTTGAGCATCTGGAATACCATTGTTGAGTGCCGTCCACGTTTCGCCATAATCAGTACTTTTATAGACTTCCCCCTTATTTTCTTCCCACCAGCCACAGGCGGCATAAATAATAGCCGGGTTATCAGAATCGACGATAATATCAAATGTATTGGAGGCATAAGTCATGCCGGTTGCTGTTTTTTTGAAGGTCTCACCCCCGTCTGTACTTTTAAAAAAGCCAATATCCCAATAGCCCACATAGATGTTATCATTATCGGAGGGGTCAACCGCTATCGACTGTACGACGGTTGTCTCAAAACCATTTCCTCGCCAGTAGCCATTCCCCTCATCATGGGTATAAGCCTGCCGCCAGAAGTCGCCACCATCATCCGTTGTGAAAATATGTGTCGAAGTACCAAAGTACAGCCTGTCGGAATCATTGGGGTCAATCGCCATACTCATGACGGAAACTTCGTGTTCGACAATCCAGCCAACATCCATATTTTTATTCGGCGATTCGGGTCGGCTTACCCACGTCCAGTGCGCCCCTCCATCGGTCGATTTATAGACGCCGGGGTCTGGCGTCCACGGGATATTTCCGACGTATATTGTTTCGGGGTGGGCATTGTCAATAACGATATTTGGATAATTACACGTAAAACCACTGACATCGCCAACCACCTGAGGCAACCCGTCATTTTGAGCAACCCAGGAATCTCCGCCATCGGTGCTTTTATAGACACCTCCTTCCCATTGGGTGCTACCCGGAGTAGCCCATATTGTAACGTACAAAATGTTCGTATTGGATGGATTGATGGCAATCTTCATTATTTTCTGATGTGGTAATCCTACATTTTTAGGTGTCCATGATGCCCCCGAGTCTTCACTTTTGTACACACCCTTATCCGTCGCCGCATACAGAACGCTTGAATCATAGGGGTCAATCGCCAATGAATATACCAAGGCTGTCACATCCATACCCGTACCGTGAAGAGCGACCCAACTCTCACCGTAGTCAACACTCTTGTAAACCGTCCCTTTAATGTCGCTCGAATCCCAATGATAAGGATTGAAGTCATAACCACCTTTGCTAACGCCAATACCAGCATAAAGCACATTCGGGTGGACATTGTCAACGACGATGGTATTGACCGGCGCACTAAAGTTAAAGTCCGCATTAGGAGGAAAGCCCAGCCGTTTAACTACCCAATGCTCACCGCCATCGACGGACTTAAAAACACCTCCTCGCGTCGCAGCATAGACAACCTCCGGGTGTTGATAATCGTAGGCAATATCCTGTACAAAATAGGTAGAAATACCCCTATCCTTAATCTCCCAGGAGTTGCCATTGTCTGTACTTTTATAAATCCCTCCCACATCACATCCCACATAGACGGTATGCTGGGCATCATCCACAACGGTAATGGCGGTAATCCATCCTCCTCCTCCCGGTCCCATTCCCGTCCACACCCCCTGTGCCAAACCCCAGCTATTAAGAAGTGCGAAAAATGAGATTAAAATAATTCCTTTCGATTTCAATAGATCTATACTTTTGCGCTTTTCCATGATTTTAAATGCCATTATGTAACTACTTACCTTGAGGGGGAGAATCATCCATGTTCCCCTTATCCCCAAATTGCAAACATAAAGTATGAGGTAGTAAGTAGTTACGCTATTATTTTTTCGATCTTCGTTTACGTCTCTTCTCTGCCTTTTGGATTTGATACCTAAGCAAAATACTAAAAGCCAAATCTATCTCGGGCAGGTCATAATCTCGAAGCCCTTTTGCCTGCTTAGGAATAAGATATGGGTTACTAACCTGAATGGAGCCATAATCGGCTATGAGTAGATTGGGAATGATTTTCAAATCTAGTGAAAGTTTTTTGGAAAATTGGATGGCAACCATCGGGATGAGGGCTACATCCAAGGTGAAAAGATTCCCTTTGGAGGAATAATCAAAAAAATAAGGAACCCTCTTATAGAGGTAAAGCGATGGTTCAATGGAACCGGATAACCCAAATTTGACAGCTGATTTTTTCCTGCCAAAATATCTCCCAAATTCGTACCTAAAGGCAAATGCAGCTAATCTTTGCGTTTCACCATATTGATATAACAGTATTTTTTGACCCGCAGAGCCGATTGTGGAGAAATCAATTCTGTAATCAGATTTTATCAAAGACAGTTTGGTCAGGGACAATTCGTGAAAGGTATTATTCTCATTAATAACCTGAAGACTTGCCCCCACTCCAAGCAGTTGTGTGGGAATGTGATTGGTGCGTTCTTTATCAATAATGAGGGGGTCACCTTCCTCAATGACAAATGTACCGGAAGTGCGCGTCAAAAAAAACAGGATTAAATCCTCATTATCCTGCTCATAAGACCCAAAAGTCCTATAGGGTTCGATACTAGGATAATAATTGAAGGTCGTTGAGATATTGACCGTTTTGTACCGCCACTTTTTTTTCGTTTGAGAAAATAGTATCAAGGGAAGTAAGGTCAAAAAGAGTAATGTAATCAGTTGTTTTTTCATGTTTATTAATTTTCATGTTAGAGCAAACTTACGACTATTTTTGAATCATCCCGTCAGGGCACAAAAAGTAAAATTATTCCATCAAATCCTCAACAGCTTTAATAATAGTTTCTTTAACCTTTCGCCAACTTATTTTTTCGTCGAAAAGAATGGGATTGGGGTATTGCTCTGCATCCTCAAAATATATTAAGCTTTTGACCACATGAAATGTTTCATATTGCTTAAATTTGTCCTTAAAAAGGTATAGCATAGTTTGCAATGGCATTTCTTTAAGGAGGAAAAAAATATCAAAAAAATCTTTTTTACTTCCTCTTTGGGTCACGGCTTTCAATTTCATTGGAGCAATATCTTTGAGATTTAGCATACGAATATCATCAATCAGTAAAGTGGGATGTAAAATGGGATATGACATCTTGACAAAATCCACTTTTATTTCATCAATATACGTAATAAGTATACTTTCCCCCTCGGTTTCAATTGTAATATTGCGTTCCGAGTCAATCACATCAATTAAGTTTTCTTTATCGAAATCGGTCAGTGTGAATAAATCTAAATCTCAACAGACTTACGATGTCCAGCTGAAGTGCTAATGCCGTTCCTCCCACCAAATAAAATTGCTGTACTTCCGGCATTTGCATCAGCCACCTTAATAGTTCCAGTGTTCTGGGTTCAACTGTGCGAGTTTGTAACATCTAAATTCTGATTTGGGTACATGAAAAATAACACTACAAAACGTTAGTGTTACTTTGTCGAGATGACGGGCATTAAGCAACGTATCCCGTACAATTTCTTTGCCATAATATTGTAATACCTCCTGAAACTCTTCCAATCTTCCACGTGTGGTGACACGTTCAATCACAGAAGCCCGATGCTTTTGTAAATCGATGTTTTTTACGTCCGTATCCCAAAATAATGCCGGTCTTAATTGTAATTTCATTTT
>JALVDO010000245.1 GCA_027008975.1 Saprospiraceae bacterium
ATATTCACATAAAAGATTATTTTGCAGCCAAGTGAACTATTTTCAAACAACTTCAATATCTTTATGGCAAAAAAAATTGCCATGTCAAAACTCTTACTCTTCTCATCCTTGTTATTGGCGCTTGCTGCCTGCTCGGCAACAACAAAAAAACTGCCAACCAATGACGTCAGGCAGTACCCCGCCCCAAGCCTGGATTTAGAGCAGGCAAACCGGCTTGCCGAACTACCGCTCCATTGCGCAGAAACGGAATTCCCGAACAAGCTCAGCCAAACGCTCGGCAGTGCAGCCGACCTGAAAACACCTTCCGAACTCCATCCTGCATTTTACGGATGCTTCGACTGGCATAGCGCCGTACACGGGCATTGGTCGATGGTCGCACTCTTGAAGAAATTTCCCAAAATAGAATCGGCTCCGGCACTCCGAAGCATTTTGCAAAAGCATATTACCAAAGAGCATATCGAGCAGGAGGTTGAGTATTTTCATGGCAAATACAACAAATCCTACGAGCGTACCTACGGCTGGGCATGGCTGCTGAAGCTGGCAGAGGAGTTACACACCTGGGATGACCCGCTCGCCCGTGAATTGGAAACCAATCTACAGCCGCTTACCGACCTGATTGTGGGAAAATTCATGGATTTCCTACCCAAATTGCATTACCCTATCCGGGTGGGAGAGCATCCCAATACTGCATTTGGAATGACCTTTGCCTACGATTATGCCAAAACGTCCGGCGATGAGGGCTTAAAGACTTTAATCGAAAAAAGAGCGAAGTATTTTTATGCCGGTGATGCCGGTTGTCCCATCGGTTGGGAACCGGGCGGATTTGATTTTTTATCGCCCTGTCTCGAAGAGATGGATATTATGCGGCGGGTGTTGCCCCGAGATAGCTTCCTGCTGTGGATGGATGATTTTTTACCACAGCTAAAAGCCCCTGATTACGACCTTGCTGTCGGTGAAATTAGCGACCGCACCGACGGAAAGTTAGTACACCTCGATGGTGTTAATTTTAGCCGGGCGTGGTGCCTGTACGGACTTGCCAACGAATACCCGGAATATAGCCATCTGAAAAATATTGCTAACAAGCACGTACAGTATTCCCTACCCAACCTGGTGGGAGACAGCTACGAGGGTGGACACTGGCTTGGAAGTTTTGCCATCTATGCCTTAGTGCTCTGTCAAAAATAAATTTGTAAATACTTACCATGAGGAGGAAGGGGAACACCCAGTACCCATACCCCGGTATGGGAGCGTATGCTCGGGACAGCACCAATACCCATACGGGACAGTCTTGTCGTGCCCGTCTGGGTCTTGTCGCGCCCGAATCGGGGCAGGCAGGTCTGTGTAAAACGCCATGTTGGTGGTGTAAAATCGGTGTAAATCCATCCAATCCGTGTCATCTGTGTTCCATTTATCCCTTTATCACCAAATTGCAAACATAAAGTATGAGATGGTAAGTAGTTACATAAATTTACAAAAAATAAAAACATCTGAGAAATGAAAAATCCACTTCGAGACATTGGGCCGGGCGCCTTGGTTGCAGCCGCTTTTATCGGTCCCGGAACGGTGACCGTCTGTACCATTGCCGGAGCAAAATACGGGTTCGTCCTATTGTGGGCAATGGTTTTTTCGACGATTGCGACGATTGTTTTGCAGGAAATGGCAGCCCGGCTCGGGCTGGTGGGCAAGATGGGATTGGCAACAGCTGTGCGAAAGTCTATTGGTAACACTGCCGTCCGGTGGGTGGGGATTATGCTGATAATGGCAGCAATCATCGTTGGTAATGCTGCTTACGAAGCCGGAAATATTAGTGGGGGTGTACTCGGTCTGGAGGGCATATTTCAAAATCCGGTTTTACCGCTGGGTAATATTTCCATTCGCCTGTTCAGCCTATTCGTCGGATTGGTGGCTTTTGTCCTTTTGTATATTGGCAATTATCGAATTATCGAGCGATTTTTGGTCGCTTTGGTGGTATTGATGAGTCTTGCTTTTTTGACGACAGCAATTATCACTCAACCGAATTTATTA
Organism: Saprospiraceae bacterium; assembly: GCA_027008975.1. Taxonomy (GTDB): domain Bacteria; phylum Bacteroidota; class Bacteroidia; order Chitinophagales; family Saprospiraceae; genus JALVDO01. The sequence goes on from JALVDO010000245.1 coordinate 2,026, forward strand.
GGGATGATAAAGGGAATGTTCATTCCCCGATTCCCGAAGGGTAGCTGGCTGATGGTCATGGCATTGATTGGCACGACGGTCGTTCCCTATAATCTTTTCCTACACGCATCCCTGGTACAGGAGAAGTGGAAGGACGAGCGCGATTTGGCGAAAGCCAGAAAAGATACGACCATCTCTATTTTATTGGGTGGGATTGTCTCCATGTCCATTATTATCTGTGCCGCTTCGGTCCAGCGGATGGAAGTAGCAGGTGTAGCCGACCTCGCCACCGGACTCGAACCCCTCTTCGGGCGGTACGCTAAATATTTATTGTCCATCGGATTATTTGCTGCCGGAATCACTTCGGCCATCACTGCGCCACTCGCCGCCGCCTATGTCGCCAAAGGGTGCTTTGGATGGCAGGGAGACTTAAAATCAATCAAATTTCGAAGTATATGGATGTTAATATTGGGATTGGGCGTTATTTTCTCCTCCACGGGGTTCAAACCCATTGAAATCATTAAATTTGCACAGGTAGCCAATGGCATTTTATTACCGGTCATCGCCGGATTTTTACTATGGATAATGAACCGGGTCGATATTTTGGGTAGTTTTAAAAACAGCAAGGTTCAAAATATGCTCGGAGGAGCGATTGTCATTATCACATTGTTACTTGGGTTCAAAAGCATTGCAAAAGTATTCGGATGGATATAAATATCAATTGTGACCTCGGAGAAGGAACAGGCAATGACGCAGCCATCATGCCTTTCATCTCTTCCTGTAGCATTGCCTGCGGCGGACATTTTGGGGATGACCATACCATGCGGCAAACGGTGCGATTGGCAAAGCAAAACGGGGTCGGCTGCGGCGCGCATCCCTCCTACCCCGACCGCGCCAATTTCGGGCGAAAACCAATGGCTATTCCTGTGGCGGAATTATCCCACAGCCTGAATCAACAAATAACGGACTTCCATCGCATCTGCTTGGAGGAAGGTGTCGTTTTACACCATATTAAATTGCACGGCGCCCTCTACAATCAGGCGGCAAAAGACCCGCAAACGGCACTTATCGTACTCGACGCCATTGATAAGACATCTTTGAAAGTACCTATCTATGCTCCTTGGAAATCCGCACTGGCAAAAGCAGCCAAAGGACGGTACAGAATCCTCTTTGAAGCCTTCGCCGACCGGCGCTATCACACGGATTTAAGGCTGGTATCACGAAGCCATCCGGATGCCGTCATAACAGACAAAGAAGAAGTCAGCAGGCAGGTGCTTTCCATCCTGAAAAAAGGGCAACTCACCACCATCGAAGGACGGATAGTCCCCATAAAAGCCGACACCTTCTGCGTACACGGCGACCAGCGGAATGCGGTGGAAATTTTGCGTTTTTTGGATGGGATTAGGGGGATATAATGGTTGTACTTTATGCAGAAAAAGCCACCCCGGCATTAGGCACATTCGGTTTTTCCCAAAGAAAAAGCTGAAACTAATACCAAAAGAGCCTAATTTTGCCAACGTTCTAATAAAAAAAGAAATTAATGTTATTACAAATAACAACAACACATAAACCGGCCACAGACTTAGGATATTTGTTACACAAGCATCCTGATAAATTTCAATCCATTGAATTATCAATTGGAAAAGGACATATATTCTATCCTGAAAGTTCAGCGCATAAAACAACTGTTGCGCTACTACTCGATATTGACCCAATTGATATGGTCAGAGGAAGAAGCAGGTCGAGCAACTTTTCGCTTGGCCAATATGTAAACGACAGACCTTATGTTGCTTCTTCATTTATGAGTGT
>JALVDO010000246.1 GCA_027008975.1 Saprospiraceae bacterium
AAATTAAGTCATTCTACTGACGCAATTTAGCTAAATTGCGTCAACAAAGGGTTTTCTTTAAATTATTTCCTATTTCCTAGGGTTCACTAGCCTTGATGTTCAATTAATGAGTACACAAAAAGTTTTATAAATAAAAACAAAAAACTATTTAGAGAAATGTAAAGTTTTTCTTATTTTTGCATTTCGATGCTAATTGCATTACATTCGCAATAAAATTAATCGGAATCAATGGATAAAAACCCACAATCACCTACGTCAGTCGGACTGAAAGGAATGTATGAAGAATATTTCCTGGACTATGCCTCCTATGTCATACTGGAGCGCGCAGTACCGGCTATTGAGGATGGGCTAAAACCAGTTCAGCGACGGATATTACACGCACTAAAGGAAATGGACGATGGGCGCTTCAACAAAGTAGCCAACGTCATAGGACAGACTATGCAGTACCACCCACACGGAGATGCTGCCATCGGAGATGCCATGGTCAATCTCGGGCAAAAGGATATTTTATTTGATTGTCAGGGAAACTGGGGCGATGTTCGAACGGGTGATCGCGCGGCGGCCTCCCGATACATTGAGGTACGACTCAGTAAATTTGCGTTAGAAGTCGCCTTCAACAAAGATACCACAGAGTGGCAATTGTCTTACGATGGCAGAAAAAAGGAGCCGGTTAATCTCCCCATGAAATTTCCGCTATTACTTGCACAGGGCGCTGAAGGTATCGCCGTTGGTCTTTCCACTAAGATTTTACCACATAACTTCACCGAACTTATCAAAGCGAGTATCAAAATACTTGAAAATAAAAGAGTAAAAATATACCCCGACTTTCAAACCGGAGGTCTCATTGACGTATCAGATTACAATGGAGGGAAAAGAGGCGGGAAAGTAAAAGTCCGTGCCGTCATCGAACAAGTTGATAAAAATTTGCTCGCCATCCGGGAAATCCCCTATGGCGTGACGACGACCTCGCTGATTGATAGCATCATTAAAGCCAATGACAAGGGAAAGATAAAAATAAAAAAGGTAACCGATAATACGGCTAAAGAGGTGGAAATCCTCGTCGAACTCGGTTCCGGTGTTTCGGCAGAAATGATGATAAAAGCCCTTTTTGCATTTACCCGATGTGAGGAGTCTATCTCACCGAATGCCTGTGTGATTGTCAATAATAAGCCACAATTTCTGACCGTAGAAGAAATTTTACGCTTCAATACTTTTCGTACCAAAGACTTACTCGGCCAGGAATTAGAGATAGAAAAGAAAGCGTTACTCGAGAAATTGCTCTTTGCGAGTCTGGAAAAAATATTTATCGAAAATAGGATCTACCACAAAATTGAAGAATGCGAAACATGGGAATCCGTCATTGAAACCATAGACACCGAACTGAAGAAATACGTAGTTGGACCAAGCGAAAAGGTAGCTGCCAACGACAAACGCATCCTACTTTACCGCGACGTGACAGAAGAGGATATTATCCGGCTAACGGAAATTAAGATTAAGCGAATATCCAAATTCAATTCCTTCAAGGCAGATGAATTAATCGCCAAAATGGAAGAAGCACTCAAGCAGGTTTTACACCACATTACACACCTGACGGAATATACCATTTCCTACTATGAGATGCTATTGGAGAAATTTGGGAAAGACAAAGAGCGCAAAACTGAAATCAAGGTCTTTGATGCCATTTCAGCCAAGCGCGTAGTTGTTAATAATGCCAAGCTCTACGTGAACAGAAAAACCGGATTTTTTGGTACAGGCTTGAAGAAAGATGAGTTTGTAGCCGATTGTTCGGATATTGATGATATTATTTGCTTCCGCAAAACCGGACAATTTCAGGTATCGAGGATAGGCGATAAAGTCTTTGTAGGGGAGAATATTGTCGATATTGCCGTATGGAAGAAAGGTGACGACCGGACGACTTACAATATGATTTACCTCGACGGGGCAAGTGGTCGTACTTACGTCAAGCGCTTTAATGTAACGGCTATCACCAGAGACAAACCCTACGATCTGACTAAGGGCTCGAAAGGCTCGAAGTTGTTGTATTTCTCCTCCAACCCAAACGGAGAAGCAGAAGTAGTCACCGTCCAATTAACACAAGCCTGCTCCGCCAGAAAAAAAATATTTGACTTTGATTTTTCAACCATCGACATAAAAGGGCGGGGTTCGCAGGGAAATATTTTAACGCGCTATCCAGTTCGGAAAATCACTTTTAAAGAGAAAGGCAAATCAACGCTGGGTGCGATTAAGGTATGGGTCGACGATGCAAGTGGCCGCCTGCACAAGCGCAAAACAGGGCGCTACCTCGGTGCCTTTGATACTGGAGACAACAGGCTGCTCATTCTTTACAAAGATGGAAGTTATGCCATTGAAGAACTTGATTTTGATAAAAAATATGACCCTGCCGAGGTGTTGGAAGTCACGAAGTTCACACCTGATTCGGTAGTCAATGTCGTCTATTTTGAGGGAGAGAAAGGCTGGACAGTCGTTAAGCGTTTCCGAATTGAAACCAACTCCATAGGGCAAAGGTTCAAATTCATCAATGACCATTCAAGGACTAAGTTGATAGCAGCGACAGCTGTGCCGGGTACTAAAATCAACTTTTACCACAAGGTCAATAATGAGCGAAAAGATGAAGTCGTCGAATTGGATACCTTCATGGATGTAAAAGGGTGGAAAGCAATCGGCAATAAGCTATCTGATGCTCGAATCATGGGCGTAAAACTAGACAAGCCGGCACCAACAGAAGAAATAAAAGAAGAGGCAACAAAAAAAACGACAGAGGAGGCTGCAAACGAAACATTAAAACCCGGTGACACCATCGACTTTGATGTAGAGCCGGATGGACAAACGCGACTGTTTTGACAACAGAAGATTACAAAAAAATAGCACCAACCCTGCCATCAGACCCGGGAGTCTATCGTTATTTGGATGAGAATGGAGTCGTCCTGTACGTCGGGAAGGCAAAGAATATAAAAAAACGCATCGCATCTTATTTTGGAGAACGCAAAGACCGTGCACACAAAACCCGGCTGTTAGTCCGCAATGCCCACCATATCGAATACACCATTGTAGAGACAGAGACAGATGCGTTATTGCTTGAAAATACCCTAATCAAAAAGTTTCAGCCGCGATACAATGTAATGCTGAAAGACGGGAAGGGCTACTCCTATATTTGTATCAAAAAAGAGGCGTTCCCTCGGGTATTTATCACAAGAAGAGTTATAAAGGACGGCTCGACTTACTTCGGACCTTACACTTCCCGTTGGCGCACCGGTCTCATTTTGGATTTAATCAAACAACTCTTCCCACTCCGCACCTGTAAGTACAATCTATCCGAAAAAAACATCAAAGCCGGAAAATTCAAAGTCTGCCTTGAATACCACATCAAGAACTGCGAGGGAGGCTGCGTCGGGCTCGAATCTCCTGAAAATTACGATGCAAAAATCGAACAAATTAAAAACATTCTCAAGGGAAACTTTGCCGCTGTCGTCCGTCATTTTAAGGACGAAATGCAGACACTTGCAGACAATTTAGAGTTTGAAAAAGCCCAACGCCTCAAAGAAAAATTAGATGCATTCAAAAACTATCAGGGCAAGTCAACAGTCGTCAGTACCAATATCCGGGATATTGATGTATTCTCCATTGTCTCAACCGAAAAAGAAGCCTATGTCAATTATATGAAAATTGTCAATGGCGCCATCATCCACGTTCATACGCAGGAAATGGTTAAAAACCTGAACGAAGATGAGTCTGAATTACTGGCATTTGTCATACCAACCATCCGCGAGCAATTCAATAGCCTCGCCGATGAGA
>JALVDO010000247.1 GCA_027008975.1 Saprospiraceae bacterium
GCAATTGGCGGATGAGGTTGCGAATCGACTCCTTGGGGTTTTGTATACCGCGATATATACGCTCTACGGCTACTTTTTGCATGGGGTCGTCTTTCTGCCTTATAAATCTTCCGGTCATTAACATAATCAGTTGTTTTTGTTGTATTCGAGAAAATGCTTTGCCAACTTCTGCGCTGCTAAGATGATATGAGTTGCTCGGCTTCTACTCAATCCGTCCTGCAGTATTGGCTCTTCCATGTAGTCGTTGATGGATTGTATCAAGATGCGCTTGCCGAGTGCTTCCAACCAAACTGCTCCATCCTCCCGACGGCTAACACAGTCTTCGGTGATGACCTCCTGACGTATCAACGACAAAACAACAAAATCGACCCACACCCTGAATTTTTCTATAAAATCAAATGCCAATACCGGACGAGCATAGTCATCCCGATGGAATACGCCGATGTAGGGATCAATACCCGCTTTTATCAAGGCGCCCTCCACTTTGCCATAGAGAATGCCGTAGCCGTAGTTGAGCAAGGCATTGAAGATGTCGGTGGCCGGGTGTTGGCTGCGCCCCTCGAACCGGAATTGCTCCGGTATTAGCAGATTGATTGCCGCAAAATAATTGCGCGAAGCATTGCCCTCCCAACCTCGAAGCGTAGGGGCAATATCGCTAACTACTTCTCCATCAATACCCTGAATCTTCGTCTTGTAATCCTCCAGCCGATTGATGAATGCCCTTACTTTCCTGTCCACAACGGGGTCTTTGATGGCGATGGAGTATAACAATGCTACTTGGTTGTCGATTTTCTCTTCCAAAATCCCCTTTATCCAACTCACCGCCTCCTTCGAAAACGTAAAATCCAATTGATTGCGCCTGATGGTCGATACCGAACCAAAGCGATTACTCCAGATGCGCCCTTGCGGGTTTCCGCCCCTGTCTACAAAGAATACATCGATCTGATGCTCAATCGCCAGCAATGCCGCATCGCTACTTATCTGCGCTCCCTTGCTGATGCTTATACTTTTTAGCTTAGTAGGGTCTATGCGTTGTTTCCCATCCTTATGAATGACCATAAAGGTGTTATTGTCCTTAGTTAGGTAAGTGCCGAATGTGTTTAGTATTAATTCCATAATTCATTTTTTTATAGGATTCGCAGCCCGGGCAAAATCCGTGTAAATCCGTCTAATCTGTGTCCTCCGCGTTCCCTTCCTCCAATCATTGGCTCATTTACCACGTTTTTTATTTCTGTTTTTAAAAAATGCAGCATTTACTCTGGGCTGCCGCTTTGCAAAGCCCTTTACCCAAAAGCCATCATTGATGTACAATTGCTCGCTCGCTCGGGTCAATGCCGTATAAAACCAGCGATACAGTGCATTGGATGTTTGTGCGTACACCCCTTTCTGAATATTGAGAAATACGTGTTTCCATTCGCCGCCTTGCGACTTGTGACAAGTGATGACGTAGCCGAATTTAGCACGGAGGGCATTGAGATAGGGATCGCTGCGCATGGCATCTCGGTAGGCTTCCGACTTTCGTTTCAATCCTTTTTTCCTCGCGCGTTGGTCGAAGTCGATAAGCAATCGGCGCGACTCATCCGCCTGTAGTCCGGCGAAATCATTGAATAATAGGTCTCGGATGAGCAATGTCTTATATTTTGCTCCATTGGCGATGCTTTTGACTTCCACTTCGAGGAAGAAAAAACCGGCTTTTTTTCCGTGTGGCCTGACGGATTCCACCACCACCTGATCGCCATTGCTCAGTGGTACGAGGTAGTTATTTTGCACGACCATCAACAACTCTCCTTTTTGCAATTTTTTATTGTTGAAGAGCGTCATCCGTATCTTGTGGTTGAGTCGTCGGCAATGGCGGTTGGCATTTACGATCATAACTGCCTTGTCATAATCCCGCCTTTTTAGAAAATCCAAATATTTTGCGACAAGCAGATGCTCATTTTTAATCAAGTGGGCGGACTCTTCTCTCGGTACCGACAGTTTGGGCCATTGTACGTATTTTTCTTGCACAATATCATTCCTGAATATGCCTGCGAGGTACAATATCTCGGAATTGATAGACTGGCGGACTATCTCAAACAACTCCGCATATCGCACCGCTACATGATAGTGATCCCGCATATACCTCGGGCTCAACGCCGGAGAAAAAGAGTCCTCGCTCACCGGCGGTAATTGACAGGGGTCGCCCACAAAGACAATGCGCTCTCCCTCCGTAAAGTCCAAAAAATCGCGGAGCAAGTGCCCCGTACCAAAATTTGCCAGTTGCCCGCCTTTACTTGCCGTATTGGCAATCATGGACGCCTCATCGACGATATAAACGACAGGCTTGTCGCAAATGGGGCGATCCCGTATTCCGAATTGAAGCGTCAATTGCCCGCTTTGTTCTCCCTTTGGCAATTGCTCAGCCATCTCATCGAATACATAGACACAGCTGTGAATAGTCGCAGCTTCTCTGCCCGTTTTATTCGCCAATACCTTGGCAGCCCGCCCCGTCGTCGCCAGCAATTCCACCTCAAAACCATTCGACTCCAGCCATTCTACATAATGCCCCACTAAAGTCGTTTTCCCCGTGCCGGCATAGCCCCGGAGTACGAAGCAGCGCGCCTTGGGCTCCTTGGAGAAGGCTTGGAGTTTTTGGAGGGCATCCTTTTGGTTGTTAGTTAATTGAATCATGACACTTCCATTTTAGAAATAAGCCCGAAATTGTATGAAGTTGAATTGGACGATTTTTTTGCCATCGCGTTCCTCTACCGTTCGCTCTGTAGTAGAAGCCACGCAGGGGATATTTGCGTCTTTTAGCCGGTCTATCAGCATATAAGTGAAGGTCATTTCTCCCATCAGATGGACGGTTGTTTTTTCTTGTTTCGCCCTCGTTTTTATTTGCTCAAAATAGTCATCGGCAATCTTCCAAACTTCATCATAGCTCGCCTCCGGCGGTATCCTCGGAAAGGGCATATCGATGATTTTTCCGTATTGCTCAATAGCGGTACCCCGCTGTTCGGAGACCCACTTTTCGGAAGGGTGGTTGGATAGGTTGATTAGCATGGTTCTGTGATTTCTAAAATTTCTTTAATTTCGTTAAATTTTTCCTCTAATTCTTTTTTGAACTTATCGGGCTTTTTATTGCTCAGATAGCCTCCGTGATTGATGTCATTTCTTAATTGTCTTAGAATATCGTAGGTGGCGGCGAGTTGTTGAATTTTGGGGTTTTGGATTAAGGCGTTGACAATTGCAACATTTTTTGAGGCGGGTTTGTACCATTCTGCTTCTTTCTTTTTTTTGTTGAAAATCAACATAGCCTGACTGATGATGGTTCGATGATCCTCATTGGATTGGTCTAAATTGATGAAATGGTTATTTTCCAATCGGCAAAAATGGCTTAACAGACCCTCCTGTAATTGTGTGATGCCCTGTTGTATGAGATTGTGGTCAATACACCACTGCACGGCAGCAATCCAGTTGGGCATTGAGGAATTGAACGAGGCCAATTTTTGACTTATTTCGCGGAGAATGGGACGTAATGCGGGGATAATGGTTGTGTTGTTTTCGATTTTCTTCAAATTGTTATTGATATTTTGGACGAATCTCCCTTCTACAATGGCATTTCCTCTATTGGTTGCTAGATTTCCAGATAGTAGTTCTAGATTTTTTGCGAGTCCATTGAGTGCCCTGGCCGGTAGAGAAGCACCCTGAGTTGTATTCAGGATTGGGGTAACTTTTTCCTTTGTGAGTTTAACAATACCCGATGAATCTCCGGCACTGCTGAAGCTGTCGGCAGCGATAGTCCAGTCTTGTAAT
>JALVDO010000248.1 GCA_027008975.1 Saprospiraceae bacterium
GACAGCAAAGGGAATCCTAACCGAATCAAATAACTTGTTCAATAAATCCAATTTTTGCACAATAGCCAAAGAAAAAATAGCCCCTGAATCGGCAATTACAAGCCCTCTATTCATGTTACAATAATTTCTCTAGGTCATTCATGACATCCTCGTAAGTTAAATGTGATATTGGTATATTATTTTGTGATAAATATGATTCAAATTCCAATCTTGTAACCCCTGCTACTTGTGCTGCTTTACCAATCGTGAGCTTGTTCGCGTTAAATAAACGAACCGCAAGTAAAACTTTTATTTGTTTTATCAGTTCATTCTCTGACTCGTTTAATGCCAAAAGGATATCAGAGGGCAAATCAATGGAAATAACTTGAGTATCCATACACAAAATGTTTATGCCAAAAGTACGAAAAAAAATTGAATTTTGTTAGATTTTCTTGTTAAATTGTCACTTCCTTCCAAAATCTGCCGGTATTTCACCCCAGTGTTCGGTATCCCATTTGAGGATTTTATTGGGATAGGTATTGGTCTTCAACCAGGTCTCTGCACGGTCGATTAGCTGGTAGAGGAAGTTGGTAGCAGGGGTCTTTTTGAGGTTGGTTTTAACTTTTTTATTGCGCACCCATGCCATTGCTGTCCGGGAGTCTGTGTATATAGGTGTGTCTTTTTGGCTTCGTTGTAGCAGGGCGAGGGCGTGGACGATGGCGAGGAATTCCCCGATATTATTCGTTCCAAGCGGAAATTTTTTATGGAATATTTGTGCTTTTGTTTTGGTATCAACGCCTTGGTATTCCATGACACCGGGATTGCCGCTACAGGCAGCATCAACCGAGATACTGTCCCAAACGATTACATCTTTGAAGGCATCGAGATCTGCTATTGGCTTCGTCGTTTTTTTCTCGAAATAGTTTTGATAATTGTCTTGAAAGGCCATTTGAGCTTCTGATAGCGTCTTGAAGGATTTGTATTTTGCATTGGGGTATCCTTTGATTTGTAATTGGCATTTTGTCCACGAATCATAAATACCCGGAGTGTTTCCTTCCCAAACTACATAATATTTTTGTTTCTTTGCCATTCTATTAGTTTTGCACGAGGCAAAGGTAGGGAATGAGAATTAGAATATGAATTAGAATTAGAATTAGAATGGGAATTAGAATGGGAATTAGAATGGGAATTAGAATGGGAATTGGAAAATTTAAAAGGAAAAATTTAACCTTTCCACTTTAAACTTTAAACTTTAGCCTACTGACGAGGTTACACCTGTCAGCATCTATCGATTTAGCCTTTAGCCTTTAGCCTTTAAACTCACAAACACCCGCTCCCCGATCTTCTCTCCGTAAACTTCGTTCAGCTCGGGGATCGGAACAAGAAACAAGGAACAAAAAATCACAACACCCCACACACCAAAAAGAAAAAAAATATAATCTTGTAGAAAAATGGTATTTATAGATACGCATACACATTTATATCTCAATGCATTTGAAAAGGACAGGGCGGAGGTAATGCAACGCGCAATTGATAGTGGGGTAGCGGCTGTGTTTTTGCCACACGTTGATAGCGAAACGACAGAAGCGATGCTCGACCTCGAAAGAGAATGGCCGAAGCACGCCTTTGCTATGATGGGTGTCCACCCCTGCTCGATTACGGCTGATTATGAAAAAGAATTGGCGCACGCGCGGCGGTGGTTGGAGCGACGAACCTTTGCTGCCATCGGAGAGATTGGCATTGATTTGTATTGGGATAAGACGTTCTTTGAACAACAGAAATTAGCTTTTCGCACACAATGTAGCTGGGCTTTAGAGTACGAGTTGCCCATTGTAATTCATGCGCGGGATTCGACAGATGTGCTAATTGATTTATTACGTGAGATTGGAGACCCCGGATTGAAGGGCATCTTCCATTGTTTTACGGGGACGGCTGACCAAGCGGAAAAAATCGTCGATTTGGGATTCAAATTGGGGATTGGAGGTGTTGTGACATTCAAAAATGGAGGCTTGGATAAGACACTTGAGCACATCTCGTTGGAGGATATAGTATTGGAAACGGATGCGCCTTATCTGACGCCGACCCCATACAGAGGCAAACGAAATGAGAGCAGCTATATCCCATTGATAGCGGAGAAGGTTGCCATCGTGAAAAAAGTGACAATACAGGAGGTGGCAGACACAACCACTCGCAACGCAAAAGCAGTCTTCGACCAACCCTTTTTGAAGTAAAAACATCCTTAAAAAGGGAGGAAAATGGACGAATTCCAAAAATAATTGGATAATTAATTGCAAAAATTTTGTTTTTAAACATCTTTTTTCAATTTTTGTGACTGCGACATTTAACCGGCCCCTCAAAAAGGCTGTTAAATTTCAGGTAAATCAGGAGAGGTGCTCGAGTGGTTTAAGAGGTACGCCTGGAAAGCGTATTCACGTCAAAAGCGTGACGTGGGTTCGAATCCCATCCTCTCCGCAACGTTTTGAGAGGATTCTTTCAAGACTTTTTTACAAGGGTAAGTTGCAGGATATATTTTAGGATGATTGTCTAATTTATAAAATGTGCTTATTTCACAATTGAATTAATTTATTTTTTTACTAAAACAATCGTAAAAACCTAGTTGACTATGCGAAAGTTAATTGTTATGCTGCTGGTAATTGGCCTTGCAGTTTTTTCAACACAAGTTGCTACTGCGCAAGGTGGTAGTCAGGATCAAACAGAGCAGGCAAGTACTGCCGATAATGGTGATACTGGTGACAGTTTCCAAATTTTGAAGAAATACTTCATCGATGGGGATTGGCGTTTCATGATTTTGGTATTGATTTGTCTCATTTTAGGTCTTACATTCAGTATCGAGCGTATTATTACATTGAATATTGCTACGACAAATACCGACAAGCTGCTCGGTAAAATTGAGGATCACCTCAAAAGTGGTGATGTCGAAGGTGCTATGGAGGTCTGTAAATCGACTCCCGGCCCGACAGCAAGTGTATTGCTCGAAGGATTGAAAGCTTCCAAAGAAGGTCCGGAAGTAGCTGAAAAAGCTATTATTGGATACGGAGGTGTAGAAATGGGATTGCTGGAACGCGGTCTTGTATGGATTTCACTCTTTATTGCCATTGCACCAATGCTTGGATTCTTGGGTACGGTGATTGGTATGATTCAAGCCTTTGATAAGATTGAGGCTGTAGGAGATTTGTCTCCTTCTGTTGTTGCCGGTGGTATCAAGGTGGCTTTGTTGACAACCGTTTTCGGTTTGGTCGTTGCCATTATACTACAGATATTCTACAATTATATCGTTAATAAAATTGACGGTATCGTGAATAAGATGGAAGAAGCATCTATCACTCTAGTAGAATTGATGGCAGAGAACAACATTTTCAAATAATCAAGAGAAATCTATAAAGATATGTATAATTTTTTATTAAAACACGGGCAGAAAATATTCTTCGGGCTAGGTGTTCTTGTCATTATTGCAATGTGGCTGGGTATTAGCAGTGGAGTCGAAGAGTTTAATTCTGTCCAAGAAGCAGTTAATTCCAATCCTTCTGAGAAGTTTAAGCTCTATGAAACGACCATGTTTGATACGGGGCTTCGCCTGACCATTTGGTTGTTGATTTTGGCTATCGTTGCATTGGTTTTATTTGGGCTGTACCATGTTGCAACAAACTTTAAGAGTTCACGAAAGGGATTGATATATTTTGCAATATTGGCAGTTATAGCAATCATTGCTTACAATTCAGTGGACGTTGATAATATTTCTCCTACGATCAAGTATGCTATGTCTAAATTTGCTAAGGATAATGGACCTATTACGCCATCCAATTATCGGGTAATCGTCGGAGGTATTACCACCGCATTAGCATTGTTGGTCGCCAACGCTGGAGCATTTGCTTTGGGTGAAATTCGTAACTTTTTTAAATAACAAATAATCATGCTTAAAAAAGGTTCTAAAAAAAGGATGAAGAATGAGGTCAATGCAGGTTCTATGGCCGATATTGCATTCCTGCTCCTTATTTTCTTCCTTGTGACAACGACTATTGCCGAAGACAAGGGGATTCGGATTTTATTACCCCCCTGGTCTGACGAAAAGCCTGATGTTACGCAGTTGAATAAACGAAATGTTTTTTCAGTTCTCGTCAATGCGCAAAACCAATTGTTGGTGCGTGGCGAACCTACGGATATTCGGGAACTTCGAGAGCGTGCTAAGGAATTTATCATAAACCCGCAACATCGGGAGGACTTAGCTGAGAGTCCCGATGGAGCTATTATCTCCTTGAAAAATGATAGGGGAACGAGTTACGAAACCTACATCGAGGTCTATAACGAACTCAAGGGCGCCTACAATGAATTGTGGGAGGATTTAGCTCAACGAAAGTTTGGCAAGCCCTATAATGATGAATTGACCAGAGCGCAGAAAAAGGCTATACAAGAGGAAATACCCTTGGTATTATCCGAGGCTGAACCAACAGCATTTGGAGAGGAGAATTAAGAGAACGGTTATCCATTCTGTTATGACTCTTTTTGATTCCTAATTAAAAATTGACACAATCATGGCAATGTTTAAAAAGAAGAGAGGTGCTACCTCTCCAGAAGTTTCAACAGCTTCCCTTCCCGATATTATCTTTATGTTACTGTTCTTCTTTATGATGGTGACGGTGATGCGGGATGCTAGCCTAAAGGTGGATGTTCATACACCTTATGCGACGGAATTGACCAAGCTGGAGGAGAAATCCCTCGTAAATTATATTTATGTTGGTCGTCCCATGGCAGAGTATCAGAGTATTTACGGAACCAAGCCGAGAATTCAGCTTGGTGACAAATTCTCCGAAGTGGATGATATTCCATTGTTTTTGGAAAAGCATAAGCTGAAAGTACCCGAGAATAAACACCCGCGTATCACCTCCTCACTACGAGTAGATGGAAAGGTGACCATGGGTATTGTTCAGGATATTAAAACAGAATTGCGTAGATACGGGCAGTTAGTAATCAACTACTCTGCTAAAAAAGATCCGAACGCGAAGTGATTTAGGTTTTTACATCACTTTATAAAAGGAGGCTTCCCTAGTGTTAAAACACAGGAAGCCTCTTTTTTTGACGGATTACTTTGTCCGATTAAGTGCTTGGACAAGATTAAGTTAATTTATTGGGCTTATTTTAGCTGTTGAGCTTAACAGCTAAAGAGCTCAATAACTCAACAGCTCAATAATAACTCAACAGATGAAATATTTGAATTTTGTTTTTCTAATTATAATCTTTTGCTCCTGTCGGGAGAAAGTGCCACCAACAACAATGGAAAAAACCTCTACTGTCTTAAATGGGATTGAGGTCTCTACATTTATGTACCAAATTCAGGAGTTGGATGATTACACAAATATAGACCTATTAGCAGCCACGGAGTATGATATGCTTGTCGTAGAGCCGGGGTTTAATTTTAGGGATAGTCCTTATGATGTAGCCTACCTCGTCTCCAGATTAAAACAAAAACCAAACGGAGAGAAAAGAATTCTGCTCGCCTATATCGATATTGGACAGGCAGAAGATTATCGAGATTATTGGCAACCTGATTGGATAGCCCCGACTTCTTCCCAAGCAGGATATCCGGATTTTTTAGTGAGCATTGACCCAGACGGGTGGAGTGGTAACTATCCGGTGGCATATTGGGACGCGCAATGGCAGGATATATGGCTTAGTCAAAATGGACTTATCGAAAAAATTGCATCCTATGGTTTTGATGGTGTTTATCTGGATTGGGTGGAGGCTTATGATGATGATATGGTGAGAATGCGGGCAGAAGAAGACGATATAAATCCTGAAAATGCAATGATTAAGTTCATGGAGGATATCAAAAACAAGGGTCGAACCGTCTCGAATGATTTTCTGGTGGTGGCGCAGAATGCCCCTTATTTGCTCGATGCCAACCCTTCTTATTATCGTTCGGTAGTTGATGCTATTTCTGTGGAGGATACCTGGTTTTATGGTGAGGGTGATGAAGGTTGGGACAGCATAAGGGCAGGAGATTTGTCAGGCGGGCTACGCCATGCCGGTGATTATTCAACAGCCAATCGCATCCGCCAAAGCAAAAAATACCTGGAACAGGGCATTCCTGTTTTTACGGTTGATTATTGCCGCTCAAAAGAGAATGCCGATATGGTTTACCAATTGTCCCGCTCCCTTGGTTTTATACCGTTGGTCACCCGGGTTTCCCTATCCAGAATAACAGAAACTCCTCCGTTTTAGTAATGAAGGATGCCTTGGTAATCCGGATTGATTGCTTATGCATTCAGCATTTCCAAAAACTGAATTAACTTCTCAATGGTCACGTGTTCCATGACCACTATTTTGTACCACGTTGGATTTTTGAAATCGTCGGGCATTAAGTCAAATTCCCTTGCCAGTTCATCCTTAATATGTTTACTTCGGATGGTGACAATATTAGATTTTGGGTGGCGATAGAATTCTATATTACGGGCTTCAAGTTTTTTGCACAGCCACTCTGTTCGTTTTTGAAGGATGAAGATTTTTTCTTCCCACCCATAGGGCCCGTTTTTGGCGAGAATCATCCAGACGGCGATAGCATTTGCGCCGGAGCGGCTTCCTATCAGCGTAGAGTCCTCTCCTTCGATATAGCTGGCAGTCTCTGTTCGGGCATATTTCATAAAGCCCTTCCGGATGAAAAAGATGCCGGTTCCATAAGGTGCTTGTGCCATTTTGTGCGCATCAATGGTAAAAGACGTGATATGTGGATTTTGGAATGTCAGATTACAGGGACCTTCTGTAAAGGGAGAGTAAAACCCACCGAAAGCACCATCAACGTGTACTTTGAAGGTGACGCCGGCTTCCGCTAATACGCGAGCGTATAAATCGACATCGTCCAAAGAACCAAACATGGTCGTCATCATATTGGCGATTACGATGAAGTATTTTTTTCCGTTGGCAATGGCGTCTTCGACTGTTTTTTTGAGGGCTTCATAAGTGATTTCTCTTGTGGTATCTTCTACCGGTACCTTTATGATGTCGAGTACGAAGACATTAGCAGCTTTGTCCATGGAATAATGACTATCTTCGCTGCAAATGATGGCTATCTCATCGAGTTTTGCGCCGCAGTCCCATTTGAAATAATTCCTGTAAATCCAAATCGCCTGCATATTGGCTTCCGTCCCTCCACCTGCTACATAACCATCTTGCTCACCCGGATTGCCACCGAGGATGTCGACTGCGCATAATTCGATTAGTTCGCGCTCCAATTGTTGAGTACCTTTGAAGTAAAAAAGAGACTTGCCGGTCGTATGGCATCCAATATTATTAGGGTTTTGTACCAATGCGGCGATATAAGGTGCATTTTTTAAAAAGGCGGCATCTTGGGAGAACACCTTTTTATCAAGGTAAGAAGCCGGAATACCAAGTACGTGTTGTTTATTGTAATTGACATTGGCTTTTAGTGCTTCAAACACCCTCTCTTTTATGGCTTCAGTTGTCTTTTTTTTCCAAATTTTGTACATAGTGCAATTGTGGGTTTTATTTGTGACAATTAGATTGAATAATCAGTGTTAATGTCTGAAATTGAGTGTTAATGGTGTGGTGCTAATGAAGTGGAATTGTAGCCCCGCCAGGACTCGAACCTGGATCTAAAGTTTAGGAAACTTCTATTCTATCCCTTGAACTACGGGGCCAAATATTTCGAGGAGGGCAAAGGTAAAAAAAATATGGCAAAAAATCAATTTTTGCGCTTGTTGTGTGCTGCTCTTTTACCTACATTTGCATTTGGCAATCAAAAGTAATGGACAACCACAAAGAAATAGATTATTTAATAGTAGGGCAAGGGCTGGCGGGGACACTTGCCGGTCACTTTTTATCAAAGACAGGAGCTTCTTTTTTGATATTGGATGACGAGTATGAGCGGGCTTCCACACAGGTCGCTGCCGGACTAATCAATCCGGTTACCGGTCGGCGCTTCGTGAAATCGTGGATGATTGATACCTTATTGCCTTTTGCAGAAGCCACCTATCGAGAGATAGAGCAGCTATTAGGGCTACAGTTGTTCCATGCTCACCACATTGTCAGAGCATTGTTTAGTGCAGGGGAAGAAAATGATTGGCTGGGGCGCAGCGCACTACCCGAATATGTACCTTATATACAAGAACCTGCGAATGTCCGTCCGTTTTTACCTTATGTCAAGCCGGTCTATGCTTATTCTGAAATCAAAAATTGTGCCCGGGTAAATATTGCTTTGATGCGTCAGAAATACAAACAGCGTTTTCAGCAGTCGGGTAATTGGAAACATGATGTTTTCGATTATAATCAGCTGCAGGTTGAGGAGCAGGGGATAACCTATAAGGAGTGGAGAGCCAAGAAGATCATCTTTAGCGAAGGGGCGAGGGTGAAGGAAAATCCCTATTTTAATTATCTGCCGTTTATGTGTGATAAAGGCGAAATATTACTTGCTAAAATCCCCGATGTCAATTTTGATCAAATTTATAAACACAAGGTGTATCTGATTCCTTACGGAGATGACATTTACTGGGTAGGAGCTTCCGTCCAATGGGAATATGCGGATGATTATCCTTCGCGGGAGGCTAAAGAGGAATTGATTGAGAAGTTGGACAAAGCCATTGATACTCCTTATACCATTATTGAGCATCAGGCTGCTATCCGTCCAACGGTTAGGGACAGGCGGCCGTTTATCGGTCAGCACCCGGAATTGTCCACCTTGTATTTACTCAATGGGTTTGGTACAAAAGGCACCTCGCTTGCTCCTTACTGGACGCATCATTTTATCAATTATTTGACACGAGGAGGGCGGCTCAGCGAGGAGGTGGATATTGTGCGGTATTTGAGGTTTTATCAGGGAATTAAATAGCACTCCTGCTTTTTTTACAATTAACTTAAGCCAAAAAAATAAGGAGCAACTACAAGCGTAGCTACCCCTCACACTATGAAACACTATATCTTTATGCAGGGACATACGTCCCGACTCTCATCGAAATATTTATTTACAACTGGAAAAAGCAACCGCAAACCCAAAAACGATTACTTAACAACGAACTTATTGTTAGGAATTAGATATGGCTTATATTACAGAACAAAGTTTTTGGGTTTCATTCATAATATATGATGCAAATATCCGTATTTAGAATCGAAATGTCAAGAAATCCGGCTTAAAAAATTATTTTTCCATTCCACCAATTTTTTTCAATGGTAGCATTTTTCTTCGCATAAAACCCTAATGCCGGTTTGTTCCAGTCCAATACCTGCCACTTTAGTAGCCGGCAGCCTTTTGCTTTGGCAATGCTCACGACCTCATCAAAAAGGAGGTCGCCGATCCCACGTCGTCTGTAGGATTGCCTCACGACGAAGTCTTCCAGAAATAACATTTTCCCCTTCCAGGTCGAGTAACTTAAATAGTAAAGTGCCATTCCGACAATCTCTCCACCGGTTTCTGCTACAATGGCTTCAAAAACGCCATCGGCAAAATCTTTCCGATACATTTCCAAGGTGGCAACAAATTCGTTTTCGGCTTTTTCATAGATAGCCAACTCCCCGACCAACTCGTGTATGGCATTTAAGTCCTCTTGTTGTGCGATTCTTACTGATATTTTTTGCATATTGTGCCTTATTTTGATTTCGTTTAACTACTTACCACCTCATGCTTTATGTTTGCAATTTGGGGATAAAGGGAACACGGATGACACAGATTGAACGGATTTACACCGATTTTACATCATTAACACGGTGTTTTACACGGATTTTTTTTGGTCTGACGACCAAAATGAGATAATGCCAAAATGATAATTAATGAATAACGCAGTTGAATTTGCACCCGTTTTTGCGAAAGCAAAAACAAAAACCTGCCTCTCGTTGCGCAGCAGGGATGTCCGTGAAAATTCGCAGCATCTGTGTCATCCGCGTGCCCAGCCAGCCCAGCCAGCCCAGCTCGCCCGTATGGGTATGGGTACTGGGTGTTTCCTTCTCCCTCATGGTAAATAATTACAATAAAATTATGATTAAAAAAGCTGCAATTTACTTCTTTCTGTTCATTTCTCTATGGAGTTGCCAATCGGAGACGACATCGGAGGCTGATTTGATACTCTACAACGGTGATATTTATACCGTCAATAAGGCGTTGCCAAAAGCTACCGCCATTGCTATTGTCGGTGACCGCATTTACAAAGTGGGAAATGATAAAGAAATCCTTGCTACCAAGGGCGAAAAGACCGAATTACTCGACCTTAAAGGGCAATTCGTTATGCCGGGTTTTATCGAAGGACACGGCCATTTTAGCAGCCTCGGCAGCAGTCTTCAGGATTTGAATTTTCTTCATGCCAAAAACTGGGACGAAATCGTTGCCGCCGTCGCAGAAAAAGCCAAAACGGCAAAGCCGGGCGAATGGATTGTCGGACGCGGCTGGCACCAGGAAAAGTGGGACAAAATACCCGAAAATGCCACACTTGGCTACCCCTTCCATCAATCGTTAAGTGCTGTCACACCTGATAATCCGGTTGTGTTAGGACACGCCAGCGGACACGCCCTTTTTGCCAACGCCGCTGCAATGAGGCAAGCCGGAATCACCATTGAGACACCCAGCCCGGCAGGAGGTAACATCGTCCGAAATGCCGCAGGGGAGGTCATCGGCGTATTTGAAGAGACGGCAATGACCCCGATTTATAGTGCCTATCAGGATTATCTCTCGACTATCAGCAAAGAACAGCAGGAAGAAAAGTGGCAACAGGGTATCCGTCTGGCACAAGACCGTTGTCTAGAAAAGGGCATCACCACCTTTGATGATGCAGGCTCTTCCTACGAGGAAATCGCCCGTTATCAAGCGTTAGCATCAGCGGGAAAATTAGATATTCGCCTTTGGGCAATGCTTCGCCAATCTTACGATGAGATGAAGGACAATATGGAGGGATTCCCGATAATAGACGTTGGCAATCACCACTTCACCTGTCGTGCTATCAAGACCGAAATCGATGGCGCCCTCGGCTCCTATGGTGCCTGGCTGTTGGAGCCCTACGACGACAAGCCCGGATTTACCGGACAAAACACCACACCACTCAAAGAGGTCGAAAATATCGCACGCCTCGCACTCGACCACGATATGCAGTGCTGTGTGCACGCCATTGGCGACAAAGGGAACCGGGTGATATTGGATTTTTATGAAAAATTCTTCAAGGAAAAACCCTCCAAAACTTCCCGCCGGTGGCGCATTGAGCACGCTCAACACCTTTCGCCGGAGGATATTCCCCGCTTTGCGGAACTGGGCGTCATCCCCGTCATGCAGGGCATCCACTGTACCTCTGATGCACCATTTGTGGAGAAACGCCTCGGATACCGACGGGCAAAAGATGGCGCTTATGCCTGGCACGCCCTTTTAAAAACAGGAGCAATCATCGCCAATGGCACCGATGCCCCCGTCGAGGAGGTCGATCCCATCCCCTGCTTCTATGCCAGTGTCACCCGCAGACGAACGGATATCCCAAAACTGGAGTTTTTCCCCGAGCAGGCGATGACGAGAGAGGAAGCGATTTATTCCTATACTTATGCTCCGGCATATGCCACCTTTGAGGAAAAAGACAAAGGCTCAATCGAAGCCGGCAAACTCGCCGATATAGTGGTGCTCTCCAACAACCTCGTCACCTGTACCGATGAAGAAATTTTGGCGACCAAAGTACAAATGACGATTGTGGGTGGGGAAGTGAAGTATCGGCGCTGAGGTGTTTTTTTATTCCTAAATTTCAATTCGGAAGGCTGTGGGAAACCTCCCGCCTTGGGGAGGCAAGCTTTTAGTCGTGAGGTAGCCTTGGGAAGACAGGCAGCCTCCCCAAAACATTATTGTCACCCTGTTCGCCACAGGGTGACAATTTTCTCTCCACTTTTATCCTCGCCGGATTTAAAAACCTCATCATTAATTTTGATGATATAGACGGCGCTCACCACCGAATATATTCGAGAATTATGGTTTTTGACATCCTCTTCCATTATATTGTTTTTGTCCTAATTTCAAAGCATCTTCGACTTGCATTTGATGGAGCCAAATACTGGCATCTGTGGTTACCGCAGAACCTTGCAGGTTTATAGATTGTGTGGTAGTCATACCCAAACTATCACCATCATCAAAATTCACCCCCAAAATACTGGCATTGCCTAGTAAGATGGAATCTACTTTAGTAAAGATTTGAGCGAATGAAGGGAAACCCAATGATAGCAGAATCGCAATAGATATAGTACGTATTATAATTTTCAAAACTTCATGATCTTTTTGTTCAATACTTCACCTGTGTTGGTCATGATTTTTGTATAATAAATTCCAGAGGGATATTCCTCTATGGAGGTTTGGACGGTATAATCTGCCGAATAGATTTTTCTACCTTGTGAATTGTAAATTTCAATCATTTTGATTGTTGTATTTTCCGGTAAAGAAAAATGAATAATTCCCGCTGTTGGATTAGGATAAATCAGAATTGCATCATCTGAATTGATACGTTCTAATCCCAAGGGGAGCTCCGTACATTCATAATTGAAGTAATCATCAGGGTTGGTATGTTGGGCGTACCACAAGTCATATTTTTCGCCTAAAGTGGCCCAAATAATTTTGCCTTGATCAACATAATCTTGAATGCCGTCTATGATAATGCCGATACTATCAGCAAAACTTGGGATCAGCGGAATATCTCTAAAATTGATTAACATATTTATGGTGTAAAAATCATTTGAACCGGATGGCAGCGTTTGAATGTCATCCACAATACTCTTTATACTCGCAATCACTTCATTAGTAGTTCGTACTAAATTATGGTTAACATCCAAAATATAACTTACCTCATCCTTACATCCACCACCAATAGCTGTTAATTCACCATTGGGATTATGTTGCAAGAAAAGTTGTTTAGAATTCGGGGATAGTGGCTTCCAAACCCCGAATACCTCTAAATCATTTGTATGACCCGGGCTTGCCATTCCCCATAAAATTTCCGGTTGCCAATAATAATCGGTGTATGTGTACCCTGCTTTTGGTATTTGATATTGAGTCCATGTTTGAGTCGGA
>JALVDO010000249.1 GCA_027008975.1 Saprospiraceae bacterium
TTTCACTATTACGGAAGCGACCGATTTAGCCAATATGCTCAAGGTAGGTAAATTGCCTATTTCAGTACATGCTGTTCAATCATCATTGGTAGGACCATCACTTGGAGCAAAAAATATCAATTCCTCTATGTGGGCATTGATTATTGGTTTCTTGTTGGTGTTGGTATTCATGGTGCTTTATTACGCCGGTGCCGGAGTCGTGGCGATTATAGCACTGCTATTGAATGTATTTTTCATTTTTGGTGCGCTGGCTTCTTACGGTACCGTATTAACACTGCCCGGTATTGCCGGTATCATTCTGACTATCGGTATGGCGGTAGATGCCAATGTTATCATCTTCGAGCGGATACGAGAAGAGTTAGAAGCAGGCAAAACGCTCCTGACAGCCATTAAGGATGGATTCGACTTTTCTTATTCCGCTATTATTGACGCCAATGTGACAACAATTTTGACGGCTATGGTACTGGCTTACTTCGGTATGGGGCCCATTAAGGGATTTGCCGTTGTATTGATTATTGGTGTTTTATCTTCTTTGTTCACAGCCGTCTTAGTCGGACGATTACTGATTGATGCCTGGGTAAAAAAGGATAGGCAGATTAGCTTTAGCACCAAATTTTCTAAGGGTGCGTTTAAGAATTTGACTATTGACTGGATTGGAAGACGTAAAAAGGTTTATGTATTTTCCGGTTTGTTGATTTTGATTTCCATCGGTGCGATGATTTTCCGCGGCTTTGATTTGGGCGTAGATTTTCGTGGAGGATACTCCTACAATGTCACTTTCGCTCAAGGTGTAGATGTCGATGTGGATGCTCTGAGAGCTACTCTGAAAGATGCATTTGAAGGACGAAATCCTACTGTGAAGGCAGTAGATGAATATAACACCTACAATGTTATCACCGACTATATGATTGGTGAAACTAAAGAGTCACTTGGAAAAGATCCGGCTATCGTTGTAATTGACAAACTCTTTGAAGGGGTCAAGGGAATGGCGGAATCGGGTTTGACTATTGATGATTTTAAGAATCCGGATGCGCTCAAGACGCACGTTTCCAGTTCGAGTAGTGTCGGAGCTACGATCGCCGACGATATTAAGAAAAGTGCATTGGAAGCCGGTATTTTGGCATTATTGTTTATCTTCTTTTACATCTTTGTCCGGTTTAGTAAGTGGCAGTACAGTACAGGTGCGATTGTGGCATTGTTCCACGATACTATTATCGTTTTGGGAGCATTTGCATTGTTCCACGGTATTTTACCATTTGGAATGGAGATTGACCAAGCTTTCATCGCTGCGATTTTGACGGTGATTGGTTATTCTATTAACGATACGGTGGTCGTATTCGACCGTATTCGGGAATACCAGCACAAGTATCTACAGGAAGATAACGAAAGTGTTTTTAATGCTGCGATTAATAGTACCATCTCTAGAACCATAATTACCTCCCTGACAACTTTGTTTGTGGTAGCGGTATTGTTCTTTTATGGTGGTAGCAGTATTAAAGGCTTCGCCTTTGCCTTATTGGTCGGTATTGTTGTCGGTACTTACTCTTCTATCTTTATCGCTACACCGGTTATGTTGGATTTGGGTGGTGATGTGAAAGCAAAAGAGAAGACCAGCAGGAATAAGAGGGCATTTTCCAAAGCAGCTGAAAATGCAAGGTAATAAATATTAATTGACTCTTTGGTCAAGAAATGTGAAAAGTCGATTTTGATGCATCAAAATCGACTTTTCTTTTTTATACACGACCGTTTTCTAAATACATTGACCGTTTAGCATTTTATCTTTTTTAGTTAGCAAAAAAGGCTATATCTTGCAGCCCTAAACGCCAACAATTTATAGAGTAGAAATACTCGCCCAATGACAATATCCGAAGTTGGTCCCCCTTTTAATATTTGGCCCTCGGATTAGTAGACATTTATGATATTGCTAATAACGAGACCGGGCAACCACGTGTTGTCAGGCCAACTTCAAGATGTAGCCACCTCTTTCTTAATGTTAGGGGTGGCTTTTTACAACCTAGGGGTTTTACCCGCCAATCATAGTACTCAATATTTGGTGAATAGTACTATGTAAGCCATTAACATTTATTGTAAATACTTACCACCTCGTGACTTAAACCAAAAAAATCGTTCCAACCCGTGACATCCGTGTCATACCCCGGTATGGGTACTGGGCGTTCTCCTTATTGCTTTATGTTGGTATGCTCTTAGTTAAACAAATTACTATAATCGTTATCCCCACTACGCTTATCCTGTCTGGTTTGCGGCTCCGCATGTGGGCTATCCAAATCCAAGGTGTTCTCAGCAGAATTGCCGTCCAATAGCAGTAGCGTACTTTCTTTCTCCCATTTTTCGAGCATGGCTAATCCTTCTTCTTCGAACACGCCATTTTGTAGGTCGATGGTGTCCATAAAGTTAGCGGACATATCCATAAAGCGTTCCATTTCGCCTACCTTATTGGCGACATCATCGGCAATACTTTCCATTGCGGCATCAAACATAGCCCTCTTGTCAGGGTCACCGGAGATGACATTACGCGCAGACATCATAGCAGAGTGGGAGGTGCGGATTATCTTGCGCTCCTGCTCTTTGAGTTTGACCTGATCTTTAGTATCTTCGAGTAGTATCTCTGAGTTTTGGTGCATCTTATTAAGGATTCGGTAGAGTACCTCCATTTTATTGAGCAGCACTTGATACTTCTCGTTGCTTTCTTTGAGGCGGGCAGCCTTTCTGGAAGAGAGAATAACCTGATTGTCCATCCCTTTTGCTTTTGCTGCACTCGCTAGTTTCATTTGGCTGTTGATTTCTTTGTTGTTATCTTCTATCAGTGTCGTGAGCTTGCGCATTTGTCCCTTGATAGAACCGATTTGTTTCCGCATTTTGACCAAATTGGCAGATAAATCTTCGATGTAGGATTTTAGTATCCCAATCGGATCAATCTGCACAAACCATCCTGTAATGGTGCGCATAATGCTTTTATACATATACCAAACGAGGTTTCTCGCTTTGGGGTCAAGTGCTATATACAACAAAATAAGTATTGGAATAGCGACCATTGTTAGTTGCAGAACAGTCAATGCCCTTTCCAGTAATGCCGGCAATATTTTATACAGTAAATATCCGCCGCCTCCGATTAAGCCTGCAAGTACGATGGCGCCCGTTACGCCTTCCGGTCTTTTCCAGAACGATTTTTTCGCCTTTGTTCCTTGATTTTCAAATTCTACCATAGTGTGTGGATGTTATACCGTTATAAATAATTGTTAATTCGTTCAATATCTTTATTGATTTCATTCATGAGGCTTTGGAGTGTTTTTTCAAAACCATCACGCGTTGATTCTATTTTTGATTTTGCTTCCTGAATAGTGTGGTCAGCGGTGTCGATAACCTCTTGCGAGGCTTTAATTTTGTCCTCTAACAGCTTGATGCGTTTTTTGAATTCTGCCACCTGTACTCTTAGCTTCTCGACCTCATTTTTTTTGGCATCGACCTTTTGCTGTACCTGCTTTTTCATTGCTTCCTCGAATTGTTGCCGCTCCGTAGAAAGGATGTTTTTATAGTGATCTGCCGTTTTTAGCAATTTCTCCTTTGTCAATCCAACGGTGGAGGCAGTAGCAAAAGCCGTCTTAAAAGCAGTCTCTTCATCGACGCCGAGTTTATTCATCGCCGCGAGGGATAATTTAAACTCCAGATAGTCAAATCCCGGTAGGTTGGCACGCTCCAATGCTCCGGTGAGGAATTGTACACTTTTGTCGTCCAATCCATGGTTGGAACCAAATAATTCTCCT
>JALVDO010000250.1 GCA_027008975.1 Saprospiraceae bacterium
CGACCTGCCAACTGGTAACTACACGCTACGGGTCGAAGTCAGAGACCGCAACAAGAACCTTCTTTCGGAACAATCTGTTTTTTTCCAACGAAGTAATCCCTATCAAGCTATAAAGGACTTAACCCGAACAGATATTAATATCAAGAATACCTTCGTTGAGAACCTCTCAAACGAAGAACTTGCCTACAGTATTCAGGCTATCACCCCCGTGTTACCTCAGCAGGACATTCCCGTCATTAATCTGATGTTGAAAAACAAAAATATCGAGGCCCAAAGGATGTACCTGTTCAACTACTGGGCAAAACAAAGCCCCAATGCCCCCGAGATTATTTACAACAAATATATGGAAGTCGCCCGCGCTATCGACCAAACCTATAAATCAGGATTCCGCCACGGCTTCCAGACCGACCGCGGGTACATCTACCTCAAATACGGCAGACCCGACGACATAGAGCGCCGTGAGACCGAAAACGCCGCCCCGCCTTACGAAATCTGGACTTACAACAGCTTTCCCGCCACTAAGCAGAACAACGTTAAATTCATTTTTTACAATCCCTCTCTTGTCGGAGACGGATTTATTCTGCTCCACTCCGATGCCCGTGGAGAACGCAACAATCCCAACTGGGAACGCGACCTCTACAAAAATGTGCCCGATCAGATTAAGGGGACTAACTACTTCGATGGTACCGGTGTGCAGGATAATTTCAACAGGAATGCGACGCGGATTTATCGGGATAATTAGATTGCGTCTCTATTTATTTGCTTTTCAGTATAAAAATCAATATATTTGTTGTCGTTGATGGGAGAAATTATTCTTTTTCTTCATTCTGTAAAGCAGGTCCACCTTGCTTTTGCAACAAATCATTAAGACCATGAATAACAAAGTCATCCTTTGTGCAGCGGGCTTGTGCCTTCTGGTGACAATGCTACCCGCCCCTCTGTTCTCCGCCAATGATGGCGCTATTGTGACCGAATTCGGTATCTCTCTCGAAAACGGCGACTGGCCTAATTTTTGTTCGTATGATAACACAAACTGTACCGGAGATATTTATTTCAACATTGAGTTAGTCAATGATTGCCCGATAGACACTTTTTTTATTTCAGGAGCGATCGATACCGACAACGACCTCATTCCGGATATGCCCGTCGCCATCGAAAATCTTAAAATAGAAGCAACCCTGCCCATTGGCACCTACACCCTATTTCTCGAAGGTGGCAATGGCTGTGGAGACACCGACAGCATTGCCTTTGCCTTTCAAGTAGTAGATTGCAAACCACCACACCCAGTTTGTATTAGCGGTCTTGCCATAGAGTTAACACCGGTACTTTCAGGTAATCCGGAGGGATATAGATATGTCACCGTATGGGCAACCGACTTTATCGCCAGCGACATACAGGATTGTTCGGGGATTTTGGGCTATTCTATTTACAAAACAATAGAGGTGATGTACGGCGAGGAAATACCGACCTATCCCCACCCCGGTGTTGACATCTCCTGTGAAGACCCCGCGACTACCCTCGTTTGGATATACGCCTGGGATGACGCCTACAATCCCTATGCCGTACAGCCGGATGGCTCCGTGGGAGGGCATAACTACGATTATTGTCAGAGCTATATTCATACACTAGATTGGGAGGATGCATGTGACGAGACTCTCCTTTACATCCATCCGGATGGTGATAATGAGTCTCTATTTTGCGTTACCGCAACGGATACCTTAGTGGAATTTATATACGACTTCGACATTGAGATGAATTGTACTGATACGGCATCGCTGACGCTTACAGCCGAGATGGACTACGGCAGCAATGGCGACATTGATACCGTGCTTACGATTAGTGGTCAATTCCCGAACTACTATATTACGGACTCCTTACCGATCGGAGAGCACATCCTTTATCTTACTGCGGAAAATAGTTGTTCAGGCTCCGCGTTGGAGCACACCACCTTCAGTGTAGTTGATTGCAACAGCAGTATTTCCGGACAAATAGCCACAGAAAACGCCGAGGGCATTCCCAACGTCTTTGTCTCAATCGAAGGCACCCTCAATGCCACGCCCATAACCGATGGAAGCGGCACCTACAGCGTTTCTAATCTGA
The DNA here is from genome assembly GCA_027008975.1 of Saprospiraceae bacterium. Classification (GTDB taxonomy): domain Bacteria; phylum Bacteroidota; class Bacteroidia; order Chitinophagales; family Saprospiraceae; genus JALVDO01. The sequence continues at coordinate 2,101 of JALVDO010000250.1, forward strand.
CATTTGGGAGCAGCCTGACCCTCACGCCATTCTA
>JALVDO010000251.1 GCA_027008975.1 Saprospiraceae bacterium
TTTCCGTACTTGACATTATCGCTTTACAAAGGCATCTCCTCGGCATCGAATTGCTCGACAGCCCCTATAAAAAAATTGCCGCGGATGTCAATAATTCCGGGACCATTACCGTGCAGGACATCATCCAGATGAAAAAAGTTATCCTTGGGCAGAGTAGCAGTTTTACCGGCAATACCAGTTGGAGGTTTATAGATGCATCCTACGTTTTTGAGAATAGCGACCCATTAACCGTGGAAAGCTTTCCGGAAAGCATTGTGATTGACTTCCTTTCGGGAAATGTAGAGGACATGGACTTCATCGGGGTTAAAATCGGAGACTTGAACGGTAGTGTGGTTATTGAGTAGTGTAAAAATCTACTTCAGTCCAACGCTTTCATAATATTGGTTTAATCTTTTTTGTTCTTCTTGGTCATCAACATGCTCAATTTGAACAATTTTATCACTTGAACCAATCGTTATTTTTTGTTTACACCTGTGTATATATTTCTTTTTCTTATGTGTTAGAAAGTCGGTAAAATGTATATAAAACTCATTGGGACTTATTTCTTCTATTTTGCTTTGTCCCCATTCAAGTTGATCAAGTTTTTTTCTACCTTCAATCATATTATTTTCATAGGAATTCGTAATATTCTCTGGACCAATTAAAACTTTATTTCCAACAACATATTTACAATTATTATCCAATAACATACGTGCGGTTGAGTAATCATCTTTGTCTAATGAGTTTCCAAATAATTGTGCAATTTCAATCTTTCTCATTTTCTTCGATTTAGTCATTGTTTCTAAACGCCACCCGACTCACCCACACGCTCACAAATATATACAGTTTATCGCACATTCGTAATACCTCCATTTAAAAAAAATACCCTACCTTTGCCTGCGATAGAAGAAAAAGGGAATTCCGTGCAAACCGGAAACTGTACCCGCAGCTGTAAACTTTGCCGGCATTTCGCCGGATTTTTAGCAATAACCACTGTCCGGATTTTTGGATGGGAAGGGCTAATAAAAGTGAGTCAGAAGACCTTGTCTTTTATTCATACTTTTAACATCAACCTTCGGGAATAAAGGTGGATTAGAAGACGGATGGTGTGCCTACACCTCTTTTTTCCTTTTCGGAAAATAGCTTTTTTCTTTTCCTTTTTTACGCCCGTAGGCTATACAGCATCCGATAATGAGTTATCGCAGACAGGGATTTCTTTGGGGGATTATTTTAGCTTTGGGTCAATCGCTTTGTGCACAGCAGATTGACACCACTTTGTTATTATCCGAAATTACGGTACTGGATTTCTACGCTCCTGAGTCGGTCGTTGATACTAATAGTACCACGCCCCTGCTCCCCTTCCTTCAAATGAAAGGAACGGTCGGTGACCTTCTGGCTAATTATAGCCCGGTATTCATCAAGCAATACGGAGCCGGACAATTAGCATCCTCGTCCATTCGGGGTGGTAGTGCCGCTCACACTACCCTGAAATGGAATGGCATATCTCTGCAAAACCCTATGCTTGGGCAGGTCGATTTATCTTCTATCCCCTCGTTTTTTATCGACAAGACCGGCATCTCTTATGGTAATGAATATGGCATCAACAACACCGAGATAGGTGCCGTCATTCACATCGACAACCTTCCTTTAGACCGAGTGGTAAAACGCATTCAGACCTATTCATCAATTGGTAGCTTCGGGCAATACGAGGCGGGAGTAGGTTTTCACTTTCAACGAAAAAAATGGCAAAACCGGACTCGTTTATTTGGCTTGAACCAAAAAAATAATTATCCCTACACCGACCTATCCGGAAAGCGAATACAACAGACACACGCCCGGCAAACGCAACTGGGTATATTACAGGAAATCGGATTACAATCCAACCCGCATTCGGAATGGGCGATGCGACTTTGGCTACAGGAAAACCACCGTCAAATACCCAAAAATAAACTGCAAAACGAGCAGGTTGCAGAACAAAAAAACAATATCCTTCGCACTCAACTCACTTGGGATAACCACCGCAACAGCACCGTTAAAATGGCATTTATCGACGATAATTTCGTCTATGACGATACCCTTCACAGCATCCATTCACTTAACCGGACCCGGGCTTTTCAAGCCGGCTATCTGCACCGGTCGTCAGCACCACTACTCTGGGCTGTCCACTACCAATATACGACAGCTATGACCAACAATTACTCGCAAAATGTCCGCCGGCAAGAGTGGAAAGGAGAAGTACAATATCAGATGCGCAGCAAGTATCAACACCGGCTTTTGTTATTAAAGTTGCAAGGTGGATTGACGGATGAGCACTTTAATCCTCTGTTGCCAACCATCAGCTTATCGCAAAAGTGGAAGCACCTCCAATGGCAGTGGTCAATCTCCCGTAAATACCGCCTGCCTTCCTTCAATGACCTGTACTGGAGCGAAGGTGGCAACCCCGATTTATTGCCGGAAAAAGGATGGGAAAGCATACTCAACACAAAATGGAAGAAGGGGATTTTTTCCCTGACAACCACCCTCTTCGGTAAACTCATCAATCAATGGATCATCTGGCAGCCAGGCAACTCCGGCTTATGGTCACCTACCAACGCCCAACAAGTCGGCAGCCGCGGAGTAGAACTGAAGGCAGCTATCTTGCAATCTAAAGCTTCGCTCCCGTGGAGCATCACCGGACAGTATTTCTATACCCAAAGTACCCAACTGAAGGGGGAAAATCGAGACAGACAACTCATTTACCAGCCGCGCCACCAGGTAATCGTAAGGGGGTTGGCACAACTCCATTCATGGCAATTCAGCTATAACCACAAAGTAACAGGAAGGGTATTCACCACGACGGATAATAGCGAATCGCTATCCGGCTATGGGCTTGGTACCCTTTCCCTTCAAAAGGAATGGAACCGGCACAAAAGCCATTTAATCACCACCCTCCAAATCGAAAACGTATGGAACAATGATTACGAAACAGTTGCTTTTTATCCCATGCCGAGGCGTTCTTGGCATTTAAATATATTTTATTGGTATTAAGGTACTTATCGTGCCTAAAAAAATTTTAACATGATGAAAAAAATCTTTACACTTTTAAGTTTTACTTTTTTGGTCGGAATGGCAAACGCACAGACTCCTTCGACCTTTGACAACCTCTTGCCACAAATTGACACTTTCCTAAACGGATCAGATGGCACCACCTTATTTAATGACGGGGATGCTATCTTTCCAACCTATTACAATACCGACTGGGGCTATTGGGCGAGTGGTTGGGCAATATCCTCCATGACGGACACATTAACTGCCGGTGCGGCGAACTTGTATAGTGCCATTCCCAGAAGTGGTGTGCAGGAAAGCCTTGGATATGCCGTCGGACAACAAGGGTCTTCAATCTTACTGACCGATGAAGGCCAACTCCAGCCATTAAAAGGCTTATTTATCACCAACACTACCTATGCTTATTTAAGTATGAAATTCGGAGATGACTTTGCCAAGAAATTCGGCGGAGAGACGGGCGATGACCCCGACTTTTTCGTTCTGACAATTAAGGGATTTTGGCAGGGAGAGCAGACTGCTGATAGCATTGATTTCTATCTTGCTGATTTCAGATTTGAGGATAACAGTCAGGACTATATCGTGGATTCATGGGAATATGTTGATTTGAGTAGCTTCGGTACGGTTGATAGCCTTTCTTTTACTTTGAACTCCACCGATGTAGGGGATTTTGGTATTAATACACCATTATTTTTCTGTATTGACCAATTCAACAGCACCGATATTACGGGTATTCGAACTCCACGTGCGCAGGTCAACATCGCTGTATATCCCAATCCGACAACCGAGTTTGTCTATGTTTCCACTCCTCCTAATGGCTGGATTCAGATAGTCAGCCAACAAGGGCGGATTCTCAAAACGATAAAAACTAACGGTGAAACGATGAGGTTGGAAATGAATAATCTCCCATCCGGTACTTACTGGATCCGCTATTTTGATAGAGAACAAAATGGAGTGGTGACTGTTATTAAGGAATAAGGTTTATAGGTGGTTGCGGTGCAACCACCTATAAAAATAAACTATAGCATGTACAAACACCTCTTTGGTCCGATACCTTCCCGTCGTCTTGGGATGTCACTTGGCATCGACTTAGTACCTAGTAAAGTGTGTAGCCTCAATTGCGTTTATTGCGAGGTCGGCAAAACCACCAACCTCACGATCGAAAGAAAGGAGTACACCCCCATTGATGAGATAGAAGAAGAATTACAGCATTATCTGGATAATAACCCGGCTCCAGACCATATTACCATTACCGGATCGGGAGAGCCTACACTTAATTCTAAGCTGGGCGTTTTTATCGAATTTGTCAAAAAAGTAAGTCCAAACATTCCCATTGCAGTATTAACAAATGGAACGCTACTCTACGACCCACAGGTCAGGCAAGAACTAAAAAAAGCAGATATTATCCTGCCTTCCCTCGACGGTGCCACCAAAGGTGCTTTTCTAAAAATAGACCGCCCCAATTCACAACTTAACCTTGAGGAATACATCAATGGGTTAGCTGCGTTTCGCAAAGAGTTTTCGGGAAAAATATGGCTCGAAGTGTTTATCATTCCCGGTTACAATGACGATAAAAAAAATCTAATTGCCTTCAAAAAGGCATTTGAAAAAATAAAGCCCGACAGCATCCAGTTAAATACACTCGACCGCCCGGGACTGGTGAAAAATATCAGAGCTGCCACCAGAGTCGAATTGCAGCGAATCATCGACTTTTGGTCACTGGATAACGTCCTCATCATCGCTGCTGCACCTAAACGAAAGAATATCGTTGCGTACAGGAAAGATGCCGAAACCGCCATCCTCGACACGCTGGCAAGAAGACCCTGCACAATTGATGACTTAACGAACATTCTTGCTATTCCCGAAGCGGATATTCACAGGTATCTGGACGTTTTGGTGTATGAAAATAAGGTTGTCACAACCGAAGGTGGGCGTGGCACATTTTATGAAATAGTGAGGTAGTTGTTAGGTGTTGTTATTCCTATCAAAAAAAAGAGCCGTGCTATTGCACGGCTCGACTAATAACAAATCATAATCTCATGAAAATAAATAAGACGACCTAAATCTTATAATTTGAAACGGCTTCATGAAAATCCGTTGTTTTTTCAGAAAAAGTGTGTAGCTTTCTCTTTTATTGTATGTACCCATGTTTGGTACTAAACTCTAGTTCTTTCGCTTTCAAAAGGGCTCCCTGCCGAAGCAGGGAGCTCCCAAAATGTTGATGGGATTATGATTTATCGTAAGATTATCTTACCACTGCCAAGTGTTCGGTTTTCGGATTCAATTGTAAAGATGTAAATCCCGGCAGCATAATCCTTGCGATAAAACTCATAATTCTTTCCGGTAAAGTTATCGACTTCCAGCAACCTTCCGGTCACATCGAACAACCTAAACCTCAAATTTTCAAAATCCAAGTCTTCTCCGTCGATGGAAATCACCGCCTTTTCTTTAAAAGGGTTGGGAGAGACTTTTATATCTGCGAGCGGGTATTCCGGATTATTCGTGCTGATGATAATGCATCCCTCGTCAAAGTCGAAGAAGTCATTGCATCCTACCAAGCGCACCACTTCATCGGATAATACCGGCTCGTGATAGTCAAAGAAGATAGCAGCTCTGTTGCGAATGTAAGTCCCCAATGGAGTGTTCGATTTTTGAGAAACTTTAAATTTCACAAAGCCCTTGGATTCCTCAGCTCCAGCGCTGCTATCAGGCAAATTAATATTTTCGAAGGTGAATTTGATGTGACCGTCGTCGTAAATTTCAAAATCATAGGGATGACTGCTTGCTCCCGGCTCGATGGTCGAGATATCAAGACTAGTCGGTAACGTATCACGTATCACCATTCTATTAATTGTATCAGTTCCAGTATTTCTAAATACTACCGTATAAGTTAAATCGGTCTTGGGAGAGATGATCGCCTCATCACCGTACCCTTTGGGATAGCCTCTCATAGCTATTACAGTATTATTGGAACTAATCGCCTCCTGTATGTCAATTGATAAATAACGTTCCTGATCGTTTTCAGGAAACTGTGTAACAATTCCTGTTGTATACGGTTGCTCACCCTGCACACAGCCCTCGACAAAAACCGTTGGGTAACTACTACCCGGGTTTCCTTCCGATTGCTCCGCAATTAAACGGTAAGTAGAGCCATCTCCCTGAAGAGAGGTAATCTGAACTTCCTCACCTGCATCCAAATCAATGGGCTTGGCTAGGAAAATAATCTGATCCTCAATCACAAAAGAGTTTCTTTCCTGTATCATATCACCCTGCCCCTCGTTGCGGGCATAGAAGGTAATCTGACCATTATCACAGGTCGCTCGAACCTTGATATCAGAGCCATCCCAGTTTGGAGAAGGTTCACTACACAAGGTGTCGGGAAAAATATGCGCCTGCACCATACTCGCCTGCCCTTCCTCAATACCATCACACGAAACCGCCACATTGATTGTAAAGCTGCCTTCCTGCGAAGGGGCGATGTCTCCCAACTCAAAGCGATAAATACTCCCGTCAATCGTAGGTACAATCGATGAAGAACTGTAACTCAACTCATCATCAAACTGAACTTCGACATAAGCATCTACTGCCGTTGCTGTCCCTGTATTTGCATAAGATACGGTATAGTCCGTATGCTCACAAATCACTACCGGATTAGACGAAATATCCACCGTCATGAACGGGCATCCAATCTCAGCAACAATCGGAAAATCAAATCGCGTAGTATCATAAAATTGATTAAAAGTAACACCAAATCCCAAGGGATTACAAGTCGCCCAATAATCATTGATTGGTAATACCTGCACATTATAAATTCCCGAATCAACCGTCATTTGATAATTTCCTTCTTCGTCCGTTGACGCGAAGTAAGTCGCATCGGCACTTTCTGCCTTTATTATCCACTGCGACAGTGGTGTATCTCCTTCTTCAAATGGATTACATCCATCTTCCGAATAAAAAACCTTTCCTGTTATTTGGTTGGAGTTAAAATTACCATCCTCGTCCGTAGTAATCAAGGTTGCATCATTCCCGACATCCAACTCTGCCGATAAAGAGTTATACCCTGCTATTACAAATCCTTTTCCAACCCTCGGTGCTATTGCTCGGGCAATATCTGTTAGCGACTCATCACCTACAATCTTTGCCCAAATCGTATTGCCATCTTCATCAAACTTAGTCAGAAAGATGTCCGGTAACGAATTGGCCGTAGCCTCGTAATATCCGACAGCGACCAAATTGCCATCCTCCAACTCCAATACATCATTCAAAACATTGGTAATACCCGTTCCGAAACTCCTTCTCCAAACCTCTCCGCCCTCTATATCGTACTTCGCAATGAAGTTTTTGCTAAAGCCATTTGAGGAGCCCACTATAATAATATCACCGGTCTTATCAACAACAATACTACTAACGGATTCCGTCTGGCCGGTATCACCTATCTCTCTTGTCCAAAGGGTATCACCCAGATTATCAATTCTGGCAAGATAGATATTATTACTTGGCGGCACTACAAATTCCTCACGCGTATCGCCCGCAATGATAAATCCTCCCGGAGCGGCAGCGATTGAGATACCCTCTTCCCGCTTGCTATGTCCGTAGGTTCTTCGCCAAAGCTCATTACCCTCCAAGTCCACACTGATAACCAATATGTCATAGTCTCCTTCGACACCCGTTTGCGATGAACCAATAATGGCATAACCATCTCCTTCCGTATTCTTTACTATGTCAAATGCCCGCTCGGAAACATCCGCCGCACCATAAACCTTACTCCATTCTTTCTTTCCATACTTGGAAATTTTGAGTAAGTAAGGACTCGGAGCATCACCGACAGACGGGGTACTTTCCCCCACAATCAGAAAACCATCGTCTTCTGCGTTTATTATTTTAAAGCCATACTCTCTGAACCCATCGTCAACCACTTCTGACCAAATCACCGTACCATCCACATCTGTCCGAACGGCGAAAATATCGAGGTCATAATCTTCCCCGTACGACTCACTGGCACCTACTACGATATATCCTTGATCATTGGTCTGTATGACAGACTCTCCCCAATCTCCTCTAGATCCTCCAAAGGCGACATCCCACCCTTGGGAAAAAGTAACAACCGAACAAAAGAGCAAGAATGCTACAAGGAAGCCCCTTGTAATATAGCCTCTCAAACTACCTGATAGAAAGCCTATCAATACATCCATTTTCTCACTCATTTAGGTCGTTTATCACTTATTACGTCACAAAGATGGAGGTAAAATTTACTTTCTCCAATGACAAAAATTATGATTTGTTGAAAAAAAACTGTAATTTTAGCAATTTATATTACATATTTATAAAATTAAATGGCTAATTATCAATATTTTAAGTAAATTTACATTTGTTGAAAAAAATCATATATTTTTAGATGAAAAAAAATCCATTAATTTCCATATTAAAGACTTTTTCTCCGAGGGAAAGAAGAGCATTCAAAAAATGGGTACTTTCTCCCATCCACAATCAACGAGAAGACTCCGTCAAATTAACGGATTATCTTTTTGCACAAAATCACCTTTTAGACGAAAAATTTTTGGAAAAGAAACGAATTTTTTCAAAAATCTTTCCCAAGGAAAATTTCAACGATGCAAAGATGAGACAAACAATTCATTTTCTAAGAAAAACAGTTGACGATTTTTTGATATACAATGAATTAAAGGAAAACGAAATACGCTCAAAACTAGCACTCGCTAGCGTGTTTCGCAAAAAAAAGTTGCCAAAATCCTACCTAAAAGCCATCAAAAGTGCTTCTGAATTGCAGGAAAAAGCCATCATAAAAGATGAACATTTTCTTAGAAACGAATACCTTATTCAACGAGAGCGCTATATCTATTTTGAGAAACAAAAAAGAAACGTAGAGCTGAATCTTCAGGAAATGTCTGACGCCCTTGATGCCACCTATTTTGCAGATAAACTCCGGCAGAGCTGCCTCATGTTATCACACCAAAAAGTTTACAAAGTGGAGTACCACCCCGCATTAATCGAAGAAATACTCGCCCATATTGAGAAGGAGGATTATTTTAAGATACCCGCAATTGCCATTTATTACCACACCTACAAAGCCCTAACCACGCCGGAGGACAGACGCTACTTCGATCAACTCAAAAACAATATTTTTCAAATGGGTCACTTTTTCACCCAGTTGGAAATACGCGATATTTACCTAATGGCGCTGAATTATTGTATTGGAAAAATGAATGCCGGAGATATGAGCTTCAGGCAAGAGGCTTTTGATTTATATAAAAAAGGAATGGAATCCAAAATTCTAATTCAAAACAACACCTTGAGTCCGTGGACGTTTATCAATATCATATTCAATAGTCTGCAACTGAAAGAATTTGAATGGGCGTACGAATTCATCAACAAATACCAGTCTTACCTGCCGGCAGACCAACGCGAGAACTTCACACATTATGGATTTGCGCGCTATCATTTTGAGCGAGCGGAACACGATGAAGCCATGCAATGGCTGGTGCAAACCGACTTCTCGGATAGTCTTCTCAACCTGAACGCCAAAATGCTTCTTCTGAAGATTTATTACGAAAAGGGAGAAACGGATGCTCTCGAATCTCTGCTGGAAGCCACTCGAACTTATCTACACCGGAAGAAAATCGTGGGTTATCACCGCTCTGTATATAACAATCAACTTCGATTGTTGAGAAAACTAGCAAGGGTCAACCCTTTCAGCCGAAAAGAGAGAGACAAGCTCCGAATGGAAATTGAAGAATGTACTCCCCTCCTTGAGAAAAAATGGCTCCTGGAACAATTGAGCAAATTGGGATAGGTGATACAATTCCCGGCTCTTCACTTCCTTCCTCTTTGCCACCAGGCAAAAGCCAAGGTCGTCCAGAAACTAAAGGCAGCATAAACAATGGCGGGCTTAGTCATCGCCGGTTGGCGGAGTATCGTATCTGTTATCAGCAATGCCAATGTCGTATTTTGCAATCCGATTTCGATACTTAATGTAATACTATTTCTGATAGAAAACCCTTCAATTCGAGGCAGGTAAAATCCAAATATCAAGCCGAGCACGTGTAGCAACAAAGCGTATGGCAGGATACTCCAAACATCCGTCAGCGTCAGTCCAATTCCGCCCTGCGATTGATCGCCAAATAGTAATATTCCGAAAACGCTCCCTAACATTAGCAACGTCACTCTCTTGATAAATTTGCTGTATTTTAGCGTAAATTGGGGAAATCTCCTTCTGATTAACACTCCCAATAACGCGGGAATCAAGGTCACAAATAATATCTGCCATACCGTATCCCAAAATGGTAAACGAATAGCCTGATTTTGCCGGACGAAAAAGCGAAGCGCCACATTCGTGAAAAACGGAATGGAAATTAGCGTCAATAGAGCATTAACGGATGTTAGTGAAATTGAAAGCGCCGTATTCCCCTTGATGAGATAAGATACGTAGTTGGAGGTCGTCCCGCCCGGACATAATGCCACAATAAATAAACCGACTTTAAAAGCGGGAGACAGTGGAGAAAACCAGGCGATTAGAAATGCAATCATTGGGAGGATTATCATTTGTGACAACAAGCCCAATACAAAAGCACGAGGCCGGATGGCAACCGCCTTGAATGCATTCAGATTAATGGACATGCCCACCGCAAACATAATCAATGCCAAGGCAAGACTAATTAAGAGGTTTAGAGGCATCAGCTATGAATTATTGGCGATAAAATCCATGAGGTTATCCACGTACTTACGATTATTGAACAGGCGAGGTACCTTGTGCTGTCCTCCCAGCTTTCCTCTTCTTCGCATCCAATCATGAAAGGTGCCCGGTCGCAATTGGT
>JALVDO010000252.1 GCA_027008975.1 Saprospiraceae bacterium
TGTTTTTGCTTTGTTTTTAAACAAAATAGCCGATGCAATTGGAAAAAAACACACCCACTTTTTGTGTTTACTTCTCGGGGGAATTGGACTGATAAGCATTGGTTTTATTCATGATAAATGGACATTATTACTTTCGATGACCGGGGTTGGTATTGCATGGACGAGTATTTTGTCAATGCCTTATGCCATGTTGGCACCTAACTTGCCCAAAGAAAAAATGGGCGTTTTTATGGGAATTTTTAATTTTTTCATTGTTATTCCCGAGATAATTGCCTCTCTTGGGTTTGGCTGGATAATGTCGCATTTGCTGGATAATAACCGGCTGACCGCCGTAATGATTGGTGGCGGGTTATTGATTTGTGCAGCTCTATTAACACTTTTAGTCGATGATAAAAGTGAAAAGTCTTAACTTTGCGGATTACTTGTCAAAAATCACTGATCATTGAACGAACAAAATATAAATATTGACTTAAAAAGGATTAATCCATACTTCGGTGCAGCCATCTCTGTGGATTGTGTCGTTTTCGGATTTGATGGGACGGAATTAAAAGTGCTGCTAATGAGGTGTAACATGGAGCCCTATGTTGGACTTTGGTCACTAATTGGTGATTTGTTAAGGGTCAACGAGGATTTAGAAGGTGCAGCCAAGCGAATACTGAAAAGGAGAACCGGTCTTGATAACGTATTTATGGAGCAAACGAAGGCTTTTGGTAGTGTCGATCGCCATCCGTTGGGGAGAGTTATCACCATTGCATACTATTCTTTAGTTAAGATTAGTGAATACGAATTGAGCAATGCGCCGGAATACCGGGAGGCACACTGGCACAACATATCAGAAATCACCGAGTTAGCCTTTGACCACCGCGACATTTTGGATGAATGTCTAAACCTTCTACGCAAACACGTAAAAGAGGCTCCTGTGGGTTTTAATTTGCTTCCTCCAAAATTCACCCTGCCACAACTACAGAATTTATATGAGACTATCCTTGGAAAATCATTAGACAAAAGGAATTTCAGAAAAAAAATTCTGAAAATGAAAATTCTAAAGGATATCGGAGAAACGCAGCAGAATGTCTCTCACCGCCCAGGTAAGCTTTATTCTTTTGATGAGAAAAGGTACGAAAGCTTACGAAAGGATGGGTTTATTTTTGACCTTAATTAACTTTTTTTGCAACTACTTTCCTTGAGGGCAGTTACCTTTTTTCAAAAAAATAATATACAATCATACTAATTTGGAAGCCCCCTTCGTTTTAGGCGTATATTTTTATAAATAAAAAATCTTTCCGATATATAAGAGCCTTTTTACAAAATTTCTGTACTGAAGTTATTTAAAAGATAAGGGCTACTTTTTTTTCGTTATTATCTTCCTTTTCTTTCTGGATATCAGTCATGCGAATGAACGGGTTTGCTATGCTCGTTCATTGATAAGAATAACCATTGAGAGAGTAGTTTGAGAAGCAGCGGCTCCGTCATTTGACAGATGCCGCTGCCTTTTTTACCATAAAATGTGACTTGTTGAAAACCTCCCGTCCTACGAATGGAAGATAAATTATAAAACTTCATCAAAATTTCTTACTTTCGCGCCGGAAGCTGGAAGGAAGGTAAGCTTTATAATTTTTTCTTTTTTAAATAATTTTTCACACAACAATAATTTTCATAGATGGATTTAATGGATTTAATTCAAGGTCAACTTTCGGATGGACTCCTTGAACAACTAAGTAATAAAGTAGGAAGCGACCCTCAAAAAACAGCCGTAGCTGCAAGCGGGATCATGTCAACGTTAATGGGGGCTTTAGCTAAGAATGCTTCTACTCCTGAGGGCGCAAACGCCTTGGTTAATGCCCTGGAAAAAGACCATGATGGAGGTATTCTCGACAATTTATCGGATATTTTCTCTGGCAAAACGGAAGGTGTAAACGAAAGAGCGCTAAATGGTGATGGTATTCTCAACCACCTATTAGGTCAAAAGAAAAGTGGTGCCATTGACATAATCAGCAAAATGAGCGGACTTGGTTCCGATCAGGCTGGCGGATTGATGTCTATGTTAGCTCCAGTAATCATGGGCTCACTTGGTAGAGCAAAAAGACAACACGGATTGGATGTCGGAGGAATAGCTTCTCTGTTAACCAACTCTGTCAATAGACAACACCAGAGTGACTCAAATCCAGCAATGGGTCTAATATCTCAATTTTTGGATCAGGACAATGACGGCAGCATCATGGATGATGTCGCTAATATAGGAATGAAAATGCTGGGCGGATTATTTGGAAGAAAGTAAGTTTCGGCTGATAAAACGCCAAAAGGGAGAATGCATTTTGATATTGCTTTCTCCCTTTTTTGTTTCAAAATTCGTTTTTACGATGAAAAATAGGCACTTTTGTAGCTTTTAGAAATATGACTTAATTGGGAAAAGATAGTTATGAATTATCAAAAGACAAAAATTGTTGCCACCATTGGTCCGGCATCAGAAAAATATGAGAATCTGGTAGAGTTGATGGAAAAAGGGGTAGATACTTTTCGATTAAACTTCTCTCATGGCACGCATGAACAGCATAAAAAAGTGATAGATAATATTGTGCGCCTGAATAAAGAATATGGGACTTATATCGGTATTTTGGCAGACTTACAAGGACCTAAAATTAGAGTTGGTAAGATTGAAAACAATGGTATTAGGTTTGAAAAAGGTGAAATATTAACCATTGTAACCAAAAAGGAAATACTAGGGACGAAAGCAGCTGTTTATATCAATTATCAGAGCTTTGCCAGTGATGTTAAAGTAGGAGAAAGAATCCTGATAGATGACGGCAAATTGATTTTTGAAGTCATCTCTTCCAACGGCAAGAACAAAGTGGAATTGAAAACACTTTACGGAGGAGTTTTGTCTTCCAATAAGGGAGTCAACCTACCCAATACTAAGATTTCTCTACCCTGTATGACGCCAAAGGATTTAAAGGATCTCGATTTCATCCTGACGCAGCCGGTCAATTGGATTGCTCTTTCTTTTGTGCGTTCGCACAAAGATATCGGAGACCTCCGGAAGCGAATAGACAAAGTAGGACATCCTGCCAAAATCATTGCCAAAATAGAAAAGCCGGAAGCAATAGAGAAGCTCGATAAAATCATTTCTGCATCCAATGGCATAATGGTAGCAAGGGGCGATTTAGGTATAGAGGTGCCTATGGAAAAACTGCCCGGCATCCAAAAGATGATTATTCAAAAATGTATCCAAAAGGCACGACCTGTCATCGTCGCTACACAGATGATGGAAAGTATGCTAACAAACCCCAGCCCAACCCGCGCTGAAATTTCGGATGTCGCTAATGCGGTACTAGACGGAACCGACGCTGTTATGCTAAGCGGGGAGACTTCCGTTGGGATACATCCGGGGCTCGTCGTGGAAGCTATGACCAAAATATTATTTGAGACGGAAAAGTACTTTGAGCTCAGTGATGGTAAAAAGCCCAAACCCGCTCGTAAGTCGAGTACGTTTTACTCCGATATTATTTGTTTTACTGCTGCAAAAACAGCCAGCGACATAGGTGCGAAAGGAATTGTGGGTTTGACGACTTCGGGTTATACCGCATTCAAGGTGTCTAGCTTTAGACCAAAGTGCTCCACTTATATATTTTCGGATAGGCGTGACATCCTTGCCACCCTCAACTTGGTTTGGGGAGTTCGGTGTTATTACTACGACCGATTCACCTCTACCGACGAGACAATATCGGATGTCGTCAATATTTTAAAAGAGCATAAACAGGTAACTGTTGGCGA
>JALVDO010000253.1 GCA_027008975.1 Saprospiraceae bacterium
GCAGGTCGCAGCGAGCGGGGGCAAAGAAAAAAAATAATGAAGTTAATTTCTTTTATTGAAAATCTAGTTGAAGATATTATGTCGTTGGATGCCTGTTTTAAAACATTGTTTCAGGTTGATGGTGTATTGCGGGCTGTTCGGAAAAAAGTGATTCCTAAAGAAGGGCAAATAGGTAATATCCAATATTATTTTCATGGAATAGGGTGTCGAGTCACTTTTCCAAATAAGACTGTAAATTTTGATTATTCCCCTGCATCGATTTGTGGGGGTTTTTCCACCTATGATTTATTACTTTATTTGAGGAGTCAGGGGCTATCGGTATCTGAAGAGGAAATAAAACGTGAATTAAAAAAATTAGAAAATACCGGAGATGTTTTTTTTTCAAAAATATCTCCTAATCCTAACCTGTATTACCTTAAGAGATTTGAGCAATTAGTTACTTCGTCGCATGATTTTTAATTCTCCGCTGCGACTGCGGGTCGCAGCGAATGGTAGGAACATTTATATGGACAATATTAAAACCTAAATCTTTATATGAATCTTAATGAAATTATTATTTGGGGGCTGATAGGAATATGGGCTATTGCTTTTGTTACGATACTTTTAGGCGGCTTCATAAAAGGAGTTTTGCACTTTGAATACTTGAAAAAAATTGGTTCTTCCAAAGTAGGGGGATATAAAGAGTTTGGAGAAATTTTTCACCTATTGAAGTGGAATGGAAATTTACAGTTTTTATTAATGCTTCCCTTTTTCAATCGACAATTTGATAAGGAAAAAAATATCGAGGCTCAAAAGTTAGGGAGGAAGACACTGCGAATCCGTACAATTCTTCTGATTTCGTATAGTCTTTTTGTTTTAGTCCTTGTTATCTTAATTATTTTCCCTGCTGGGAAGTAGGCTGAAAGCCTACACCAATGTTCGCATTGCGACCACAGGTCGCGGCGAGGGGGGTAGTGTTTCAAACGTATGTTATAGTACGAGGGAAAGCGGCGGCAGGAAAACCACTTAGCGCTTTGTTTTTGTCTTCTGATTGGAAATGATTTAGCCATTTTAGCGTCGAAGAGGTAAAGTGGAGGACATTTTTTGTGAAATAATTGATTTTTTCACAAACACGCCGTATATTGTTTCATATTTCGCAAACAATATTTGAAATACCAAATTATTGTAATTTTGTTGAGTGGATTTCCTAACCAAAACTTTTCTAATGGATAAGCCGAAGTTTATAACCAACGAATTAATTGAGCAATTACCAAAGCATCTTTCACAATACATTATTCCGCAGCCCTATAACGAATATACGGCTCAAAATCAGGCTGTTTGGCGCTATATCATGAGGCAGAATGTTAACCATCTTTCGGAATACGCCTATGGTGATTATCTAGAAGGCTTGCGCAAAACGGGAGTCTGTATTGAGGAGATTCCGGAAATGTATGGGATGAATCGGATATTAAAGGAAATCGGATGGGCGGCGGTCTCTGTCGATGGCTTTATCCCGCCTCAGGCTTTTATGGAATTTCAAAAACACCATGTTCTTGTCATCGCTGCGGATATGCGCACCATTGAGCACATCAAATACACGCCGGCACCCGATATTGTGCACGAAGCGGCGGGACATGCCCCTATTATCGCGGATGAGGAATATGCCCGGTATTTGCAGCGTTTTGGAGCAATTGGGACGAAGGCTTTTTCTTCTGCGCTGGATCACAAAATCTACGAAGCTATTCGCCATTTATCCATCATTAAAGAAAACCCCAATACGACACAAGATGCTATCAAAGAAGCTGAAAAGGTGATTGAGAACCTTACATCAAGGGAACAGAAGGCTTCGGAGATGGCACGCATTCGCAACCTTCATTGGTGGACGGTTGAGTACGGGCTTATCGGTACGCCCGATGATTTTAAAATTTATGGTGCAGGTCTGCTATCTTCTATTGGAGAGAGTGTTAGCTGTATGGATACTAAAGTCAAAAAAATTCCATACTCCATTCAGGCAGCCGACCAGGCTTTTGACATTACCAACCGTCAACCGCAATTATTTGTAGCAAGAGATTTTGAACATCTGAACGACGTATTGCTGGAGTTTGCCGGACAAATGGCATGGAAGCGTGGAGGTGAATACGCTTTGGAGTGTTTTAAAAACTCTGCTAATCTTGGTACTGCCGTTTACGATAGTGGGCTTCAGATCAGCGGAGTATTGAGCGATTATATTATGGTTGATGAGCAACCTGCTTATGTCCAATTTTCCGGTCCGACCGCATTGGCGTACAAAGACCAACAGCTTTCAGGACATGGAAAGGACTACCACGAACATGGTTTTGGCGCTCCTGTTGGAGGTTTGAAAAACAGCACTAAACCATTATTCCAGTATGATAAGCAGGAATTGGAAGACCTAGGAGTTGAATACGGAAATCGAGTAGCGCTGGTATTTCAGTCCGGAGTCCGGGTACAGGGAAAGGTTAAAGATATACTCTTCCTCGATGGCAAGGTGTCGATAATTTCTTTTGAAGATTGTCGTGTTACGCTTGCGGATAAGGTGTTATTCGAGCCGGAATGGGGAACGTATGATATGGCAGTCGGCAATGAGATTGTATCCTGTTATGCCGGTGCTGCCGACCCTGATAATTTTGGTTTTAAACTATCCCCACCAAAGGAAAAGACGCAAAAAATAACCTATAGTCAGGCGGATCAGCACCTTTTCCGATTTTACGATAAGGTGCGATTTATACGACAAAGCGGCAGTAAGTTTTCGGAATTGCCCGATGTTTATGAGTCCATCAAAAAATATTATCCCCACGAATGGTTGTTGCCTTTGGAAATCCTCGAAATTTTGAGTTACTACGAAGTATTACCGGAGCTAAGACTAGAGGTTGAGCAAAAATTAGATTCCCTGAAGTCCATCTATCCCGAATTGATTCAGGATGGATTGGAGTTGATTGAAAAGGGATTCCCTCTGATGTTTGAGGAAGCTTTGGAGGGCTAGTGGGGTGCAGGTTGCGAAATTACCCTTGACCAAGAAATTGTGCGACCTTTTTGGCTATAGCCGGACCGACCTCTTCGGCGATTTGACTCATCGTCGCCTCTTTTATTTTTTGAACAGAACCGAAGGCTGTCAGTAGTTTTTGCGCGGTCTTTTCGCCTACACCAGGGATTTGCGTAAGTACAGTATCCAGAAAGTTTTTTGAGCGCTGATTGCGGTGGAAAGTGATAGCAAAGCGGTGGGCTTCGTTTCGAGCGTGCTGGATGACTTTGAGCGATTCCGATTTTTTATTGATATATAAAGGGATGGAATCGTTGGGGAAGAAGATTTCTTCTAAACGCTTGGCGATACCGATGACGGTCATTTTCCCTTCCAGTCCCAGGGCACGGATACTATTCATGGCGGCGCTCAATTGTCCTTTTCCTCCATCGATAATGACGAGTTGGGGGAGGGGTCTACTTTCTTTTAACAGACGACTGTACCGTCGATAAATAATCTCTTCCATCGAGGCAAAATCATTGGCACCGACAACTGTTTTGATGTTGTAGTGCCTGTATTCTTTTTTGGAGGGCTTTCCATTTTTGAAAACGACACAGGAAGCTACCGGATTGGTACCCTGAATGTTGGAGTTGTCAAAGCATTCGAGATGGATGGGGAGTTCGTCCATTTGAAGGTCTTCTTTTATCGTTTTTAGGATTCGCTCCGTACTGGTTTGTTTTCGGGCATTGGATGCCTCCTGTTTTTGTTTCTGCAGGAGGTGATAGCGGACGTTTTTCAGGGACAAATCCA
>JALVDO010000254.1 GCA_027008975.1 Saprospiraceae bacterium
AATACCCGTTATCTCTGTCAGATTGTCGATAGAGCCGATAAAATCTCCGTTTTGCGGCACACCGGCAGGGGCGATTGTACCCATTATATTGGGGTGTACTTCTGCCTGATGGAGTAATTGTACGACGCGGTCATGCTCTTCTTTTTGCCCAACGATGATGACATTTTTAACCTTCCTTCCGCTGACCTTAAAATTCCGGTATTGATAAAAATGCCACAGATAACGAACGCTTACCGTCGCCGCGAGACTCCACATTGCTCCGAGGATAATGAGTGCCCTCGAAGTCCGGTATTCCAAATTCAAAAAACCATAAACGGCAGCAATAATCAAGGTTCCGACTAGAATACCGCGCACCAGTTTCCCGATGGAGAAAGGACGGTCATAGGCACCGCTCAAAAAAGCCGTCACAACCCAAATAAAAACGTAAAGTGGAAAATTGATATACAGTATTTCCTCCTTGAAATAACCCGGGTCATCAAAGCGGTAATTCGCCCAAATATCTTTTAATAAATACAAGCCTACATAGATAAGTGTAACATCGACGAGTGGTAGTGCAAGCTTCCGAAACACATTTCCCACCAAAGTCAAAAAGCCGCGAAAATATATCGCCATTTGAAGCATAAAAACAAACAAGGCTGCCCTTTGTCCCGTAAAGTGCTTCTTGGCAAATATAATCATGGCGTTGTAGAACACCTTGACATAGTTAAGACTCCCCTTCTTGGTACTTTCTCCTTTGTAGTGAATAATAGTCGTATCGGGAAAATAGTAGTTTTTGTATCCGCCCTGTGTAATCCGGTAAGACAAATCAATATCCTCGCCATACATAAAGAAGGCTTCATCCAACAGCCCGACCTCGTCTAATGCCTTACGACGCATAAACATAAATGCACCCGCCAGCACATCTACTTCGTTCACCTCATCCTCCGGCAAATAGCCAAGGTGATAACGATTGAATAAACGCGATTTCGGGAAAAGACGCGACAGACCAAACGTCTTGCAAAAGGCAACGAAAGGACTAGGGAAACCCCGCTTGGACTCCGGCAAAAACTTGCCGCTGCCATCAATCATTTTCACGCCCAATGCGCCCGCTTCGGGATGACTATCCATAAAGTCAATACACTTCTTGAAGGTATCTTCCTCTACGACTGTATCGGGATTGAGCAATAACACGTACTTACCCTTCGAGCGGCGTATCGCCTGATTGTTGGCTATGGAAAAGCCCGGATTGTCCTGATTGGCTATCAGTATCACTTCCGGAAATTTCTCCCTGACCATCTGCACCGAGTCGTCCGAAGAGTTGTTATCTACGACAAAAACTTCCGCCTCTATCCCATCCATTGCCTTGAATACCGCCTGAAGCGCTTGCTCCAGAAAGTACTTGACATTGTAATTGACTATGATGATGGATAATTGCATAATTTATGTCTATGGCTGGAGAACGACTCGGGGATCTTCCTCATTCTTCGTCCGCCTGCCCGTACTGGGCTCCCCGATTCTATATGAGGTAGGCATTCAATCATTCTCGCATTCACGCATTGGAATGAAACCGCGCCTAAGTTGACACCTTCTGCGAAGTTATCACCTTGTCGCTCATCCCTCCTTCCTCAGGATGCAGGCATTTAATCATTGACCTGACCATAAGGCACTCTCGAAATAATCGACCGCCCGAGCGTCAGCTCATCTGCATATTCCAACTCTCCACCAAAGGAGACTCCTCTCGCTATGGTACTAATTGCAACCCCCATTCCTTCCATTTGTTTGGCAATATAATAAATAGTCGTATCGCCCTCGATGGTCGGACTAAGTGCCATGATAATTTCCTTCACTTCTTCGTCTTTTGCCCGCTCTACCAATTCCACAATATTCAAATCGGAGGCACCAATACCCTCTATTGGAGAGATAACGCCACCGAGTATATGGTATTGCCCGCGGTATTGCCCTGTTTGCTCGATGGCCATCAGGTCGCGGAGGTTTTCGACCACACAAATAGTGGATTGTTGCCGGGCTTTATCCGAACAAATCGCACAGACTTCCTCGTCCGAAATATTGAAGCAGACGCGACAAGTCTTGATATTTTTTCGCATATTGATGATGGCATTAGAGAAATCCTCACTGCGCTCCACATCCTGATTCATCAGGTGTAACACCAACCGAAAAGCAGTCTTCTTACCAATTCCCGGCAAACTCGCAAACGCATTGACCGCCTCCTCTATTAATTTGGAAGAAAAATTCATTTATCTCTATTTCAGCAGGCAAAATTAACCATAGATTTGACATTTTTACAAAAAAAGTAAACTGTATAGGTCTTTTTTTGCATTTTTGCACCCAAAATAATTAAACAACCAATAAAATTGACAATGACATGGCGGAGATTATCAGAATGCCAAGAATGAGTGATACCATGGAAGAGGGTAATATCATAGCCTGGCTAAAGGAGGAAGGTGATAGCGTAGAGCCCGGAGATACCCTTGCAGAAGTAGAAACGGACAAGGCGACAATGGAGCTCGACTCCTATTCTGAAGGGGTATTGTTACACATTGCCGTCAAAGAAGGACCCGTGCCTATTGACGGTGTCATTGCCGTCATCGGCGAAAAGGGAGAGGATTGGAAAGCGGCACTCTCCCAAGCAGGTACTCCAGCCGAAAATAAAAAAGTAGAAACAAATGAGGCTGCCCCCCCCGCAGAAGCAGTAACGGTGCCAACCGCTTCTACAGAACCTTCCTTCACAACGCCAACTAAGGATGACAAAATAAGAATATCTCCTTTGGCAAAAAGCATGGCGAAGGAATTAGGGCTAGACATCTCCACCATCAAAGGTACCGGTGATCAGGGACGCATCATCAAGCGCGACATTGCGCAACATAGCCAGACATCTTCAGCTACAACGGCAGCAGCCAACCCAGCTCCGTCCCGGACTGTTGCCGCTGGAAAAAGCCAAAGCCAATACGAAGATATTCCCGTATCCCAAATGCGAAAAGTCATCGCAAAGCGACTAGGGGAAAGCAAGTTTTCTGCCCCTCATTTCTACTTGACCATCGAGATTGACATGCGTAAAGCCATTAAGGTGCGACAGCAGATCAACCAAATGATAGCTCCGGCGAAAGTCTCCTTCAATGACCTCGTAGTGAAGGCAGCCGCCATTGCCCTACGCCAGCACCCTAACGTCAACTCCTCCTGGCTTGGCGACAGGATTCGCATCAATAAAGACATTAATATCGGTGTTGCCGTCGCCGTACCGGATGGACTGCTGGTACCCGTCATCCGCCATACCGACCGCAAATCCCTCACCGAAATCAACACCGAAGTGCGAACACTCGCCGGCAAAGCCAAAGACAAAAAACTCCAGCCCGAGGAGATGAGTGGCAATACCTTTACCATCTCCAATCTCGGAATGTTTGGCATCGAAGAATTCACTGCCATCATCAATCCTCCGGACGCCTGCATCCTCGCAGTCGGTGGTATCATCGATAAGGCAGTCGTCAACAAAAAGGGGAAAGTAGTCGCCGGCAAGCGCATGAAAGTGACCCTCTCATGCGACCACCGCGTCGTCGATGGCGCTATGGGTGCTGCCTTCCTGAATACCTTCAAAGATTTATTGGAAGAGCCCATTCGGATGGTGGTGTAGGTGGTTTTTGTAACAAAGTCAACCCAAATTGTAACATTTCTTGTAACAAAGTAAGGGGTGTTTGATAAAATCAGGGCATTGCTTCGTGAAATTCCACTTCATTGAATCATTTAATTATCATACTTTAGTGAACACCATACATACTACCAATTTGGTATTCTAAGCAAAAATAGTCAAATTCTCTCCAAGAAACTAAAACTAAGCCAATATGCTAAGAAGATCCAGCATTTTTGTAATCGCAATCCTGATTTTCCAATCTTTTATTCTTCACGCCAAAACGGAGTCTCTTGAGGACAGTTGCTCCATCAAAGTCACGCTACTTGGAACCACATTTAGTGCCAATGGTACACTTGACCCATCGGATGATATTTTTTTTCGCAACACTCCATATAGCAAGGACAGGCGTATCGGGCTCCTGGATAGACAATCTGGGGTCAACAGGAGCTTACGATCAAGACGTTGAAGTGGGACCATTCCCCTGCAGGGAGGAATTCGTCACAATTGTCTATACCGATTCTGCCAACCCCGACTGCACGAAGACTGTTGTCGTACAGGGGTCGGTTTAATTCGAGTCTTTCCGTTTAAGCTTTATCGCGTTACGTACCCGCACCGCACTTCGATAATCTTCCTTTTGCAGAAGTTTTTCCAAAATTCTCTCCAATTCCTCAATGGAGTAATCCTCCAACCGACCTCTTTTATTTGTGAAAGCATCACTGGGGTCATCTAAGACTATACTCACTTTAGACATCACCTCTTCCGTTGTATAAATGGGGCAACGGAAACGAACAGCTAAAGCGACCGCGTCTGATGTTCTGGAGTCAATCACCAACTCTCCGGAGGGAGCAGCGAGGATTAAATGTGAAAAAAAGACCCCATTTTCGACCTTGTGAATGATTACCTTCACCAGTTTTGCATCCAGTTGGGAAATGGCATTATAAAATAAATCATGGGTCATAGGTCTATCGGGCGACATTCTTTCAAGTGCTATAGCAATAGCCTGCGCTTCGTAGTCACCGATTATTATCGGAAGCCTTCTAAAAGATTCATTCTCTTCAAAAACCAAGACAAAGTTTCCTTTTTGAGATTCACTTGCAGAAATCGCTATCAATGTCAATTCAACTTCAGGCATTATCCTCTGATTTTAAAATAAAATGACATAAATCATACACTTCACTAAAAGGTGCTATTACTTTATCATCTTGCGACAATTTGAACAAACTGCTATTTTCAATTTCAATTACGAAACCATTTGTCAGCTTGATATTCTTGCCATCATCTTCTTCTATTTGAAAACCATGGTGCTGAATGGCAAAATACAAGAGTTCTATCGGGTCATATTCCATGTGGCCATAAATTTTCAGTAATTAGCAGGGCTCCAACTCCTATACAAAGAATGGAAGACAAAACAGCCAAACTTTTTTTAATCAGAACAGAGCGATTAATCCGCTTTGAAAAAGGAAGGCTAAAAATACCTGCTGCAACCAGCATACCCACAATTGTACCTACCCCGAATACCACGAGAAAAAGCAACCCCATCGAACTGCTATGTACCTGTGATATTACCAATAGGATAACAGAACCGCTTCCTGCCAGCCCATGAATCAACCCTACTCCAAACGCGAGATGGTGTGAATGCTGATGTGTATGATTATCATCAATATTGCGCTTTTGGTATAGTCCAAAGAATCTATACAAACCAAGACCTATTAACATAAGACCAACCAGCGCTTCGAATATAGAAAAATATCTTTCAGCGATTGAATATCGAAGGCCTATCATAAAAATGCCTACGGCAAAAATGGTCGTGCTATGGCCAATCCCCCAAAATATGCCATCCTTGATAGCCGCCCAAATCGTTTTCCGGCTTGTGACAATATTACTAACTGCGGCAAGATGATCTATTTCAAATGCGTGAAAAAAACCAATAGTCAGAACTGCTGCCATACTCATCGTTCCATTCATATTAAATTCTAAGTTTGTTAAATACAATTCGGTGATTGCCCGTGTCTGCGACCACCATGGTATCACCTTCTATACAGATAAAAAACGGCCAATAATAAGAGTCCTCAGTACTTTGAATGGAGTCAGCATTTTCACTCCCTCTTTTAAAATCCTTTTGGCCGATTAAATCTTGTGCTCGTTCATTATTATTCGAGGGTATAGCAGGGTACCATAAAATCCTACTATTTCCGGTATCAGCAACCCATAAGCCCTTCTTGTAAAAACAAGTGTCATAACACCAATTAAGTGTATTAGCATCGGGAAACAGCTTGTATTGATTTTGTCCGTTGGCATCGAAGTCTTCCTGTCCTATGATAATGTCAGCCTCTTTACTCAATCCGTCTCTCCAGTTATTCCATATCAATACCCGATAATACTGGGTATCGGTAATAGCCATTTCTCCCCTAGGGGAGATTTTCACAGAATAGGGCCATATTGCCTGATTATTTTCATAATCCCGTTCCTCAAATGACGACTTGCCTATCACATCATCAGCCGGTGCAAAATTTTGATTTGGAAATTCCTTAAAATACAAAACTCGACGATTTCCCGTATCTGCAATCCAAAGGGATTGCCCATCCGAAAATACACCGTAAGGCCAATTTAATGTACGGGCGGAAGGCGGCTTACCGATCCCCTTAAAGTTGGGTAGATTGCCTTTAAAGTCAGGCTGCCCTAATACAATATCCGCAGGCTGTCCATTTTTAGATGGAAGACTATTCCAAATTAAGACTCGGTGATTCCATGCATCTGCGACGACCAATTTGTTACCATCCGACCATAGCCCGGAAGGGTACATTAGTGTTGTAGCATCGGCATCCCCTCCGGAATTACGTCCGGTATCGACCAACTCCTGCTGCCCTAAAATCACATCGGGAGTAGCGTATTCACTTTTGGGAATTTCATTCCAAATAAACACCCGATTTTGCCCTGTATCCGAAACGAATAATTTACCATTAACGATAAAGGCTCCTCGCGGTGCTAGGAAGGGATTATCTTCCCCGCCCTTAAAAATGTAGGTATCTTCAACTAAATTAGCTCCCGTTTTTATCATTTTGTTATTTTTAGCAAATCCTTGGTAATTGTTCACCTGTCAGCATATTGACAACACGGGTACCCCCTATTGCACTTTTCAAAAGAACTTTTCTAGGGTGTTCAGCTGTGACAACACCTACGATGGCAGCTTCTTTTCCCTCTCCAGTTTGATGCAACAAATCAACCACTTCATCGGCAATATCTGCCGCTACAAATGCCAAAAACAGTCCTTCGTTTGCAACATAAAGCGGATCTAGTCCTAGCAATTCACATGCGCCTCTCACTTCGGAATCAATCGGGAATTTCGCCTGTTCAACTTCAATACCAAGTGCAGTATCACGAGCCACTTCATTTAGCACAGTTGCTACGCCCCCTCGTGTGGGGTCCTTTAGTAAATGGATTTGCTTACCATATTTATCCAATAATTTTTCGACGCAAAAATTCAGGTTTTTAGTATCACTTACAACAGATGTTTCAAATGAGATACCATCCCTTTGTGACATGACAGCAATCCCATGAGCGGCAATTTGACCACTCAATATTATACAGTCCCCTTCTTGAATGAAGGCTGTTCCGATTTGAGCGTCTGTATGCAGCCTTCCGATTCCCGTGGTATTGATGAATATTTTATCACCAGACCCCTTTTCTACCACCTTGGTGTCGCCTGTGACTACTTGCACACCGGCCTTATCACATGCATATTTAATGGATACGAGAATTTCCCAAAACTCTTCCATAGGTAGCCCCTCTTCAATAATAAAACTGAGTGACAAGTAAAGCGGGATGGCACCGCACATGGCCAAGTCGTTAACAGTCCCATTAACAGCTAAATCCCCAATATCACCCCCTGGAAATTTAATTGGCGATACAACAAAACTATCCGTTGTAAATGCAAAGGGACCATCGACGTTAAGCACCACACCATCGTGACGCTGATCTAAAAAATCATTTTGCAAGATATCAAAAACCCCCGCATCTAAGAGTTTATTGGTCAACACCCCTCCGCTTCCGTGCCCAAGGGTAATGATATCAAAATCCAATTTTGGCATTGGACACTGGAGGCGCATTTTTATTTTTCTTTTCTCACTCATAGACTTGTAAAAAATATAATCCGGTTGTTTATTATTTTATTGTTGGTAATTGATAGATTCCCATTTGCGTTTTCTGTAAATTTTTCTTCTATTGGCAAATAAATTTTGCGGTACATTCGCCTCGGGTATTTTGTGAACAAAGCAATGTCGTTTGTAATGATAATTTTCATCGTCCTCGTAAAAGTTTTTATACATTCGTGCCAATTCCTCCTCTCGATATTTGGAGAGCGGCTTATTGCGCTCGTCTTTTATTCTCTTGAATTTTTTGGCTTTAATCAACTTATCAAAATAGGGAAGATTAACTATTTTTTGTGCTTGACTTTTTACAAATTGGATAAATTCTTCATTAGTTTCTCCATGAAAATCATCAATTAAGCCAATCTCTTTAGCCATGGCAACACCCCAAGGCAAACAATCTTCCGTAAAGCGGATGGATTTTTCTATGCCGATTCGGTTAGGCAATAAATAGGTCCAGTATTCCGAACCATATAACCCCATATTTTTGGTATGTGGGTTGAGTACTATACCATTTCTTGCTAATATTTTATCGGAGGCAAGTGCTAATGACACACCTCCCGCACCGGCATTTCCCTGCAAAGCTGAAATAAAAAAGTGGTCGGTTGAAGTAATAATTTCCAATATCAGATCATCAATTGCGTTGATGTTTTCCCAGGATTCATTTGCAGGGTCATCGGCGTGGTGAATGACATTTAAATGGATGCCATTAGACCAAACATCCTGTCCTCCCATCAAGACAATCACTTTAATCTTTTGTGACTTCGCCTCAATGATTGTATCACGCAATGATAGACATTGTCGGGCACTCATTGCCCCATTGTAAAAATCAAAGTAGATATATCCCACGTCCCCTTCCCTTTCAAATCTAATTTCCCGCCACGTAGGATAGGGTATTTCATCAAATGGAGATAAGTCATCAGCGGGCAATTCGCAAGCCAAATCGCCTAGCGCAATTGTTGAGGGTAACTTTATAGATGCCGGAGTGGTTGCCTTCATATGTGTTATCCATATAGCGGCATCCCCTGTTGCGATACAAACCGCTTCGTTCCTCGTAGATAGAATCGTCCCCGGTTTTCCTCTTAGTCTTCCTTCTCTATGTGCGCCGTACAGGAAAAATTTTTCCGATAAAATTTCTCCGAGTACCCCCGGCGTGCTATCAGCAGCATTAATTTTAGGGAGAATGGTATTCGTTGCCTCTTCCCATGAAAAGGCCAAATCCTTCTGTTTTATTTTTCTATTCCAGCTACCCTTTCGATTGGCATTGTATTCATTTAGTGTGATCGGTAAGGAGTTCGTTTCAACCTTCAAAATAGCTTCCAAAATGCCTTTTGCGGCAGCTTGAGTTACTTCATTGCGATATAATTGTGCCTTGCTAACCGTGCGCATTCTAAAGGGTTGAAACGACCAAATTGGCCCTGCGTCCATTTTTTCAACAGCTTGCAAAATAGTCACTCCCCAATTAATTTCACCTCTTAATATTGCCCAATCAAGCGAGGAGGCACCTCTATCCCCTACTATACCCGGGTGAACCACCAAACAGATATATTTTTCAAATATTTCCTTTGGAATTTTTGTATTGAGATAAGGTGCTACGATTAGGTCAGGTTGATAATTTTCAGTTGTCTCAATCATTTTCTGATAATCCTCAGCAATGTGCACAACAACTTCGTGATTCAGCCTATCCAAATCAATCCACAATCTCTGAGCCATTCCATTGAAAGCTGTTGTAATAAATAAAATCCTCATTTTATTGCGCTATTAAATCAGAAAAATGATAGTAAGCAGCACAAGCTCCTTCGGAGCTCACCATTGGGGCTCCAAGTGGGTTTTCTGGCTTACACTTGGCACCAAAATTGGGACATTCAAATGGCTTTTTAATTCCTTTCATGATTTCGCCCGCAATACACTCCTGATTTTCTTCCGCTTCTTCAATATTTACATCAAACTTAATAGTAGCATCATAATTTCTGTACTTTTCCTTAATTTTATAACCCGACATTGGGATTACTTCCATACCGCGCCAAAGACGATCCGTTACCTCAAAAACCTCAAAAATAGTATCTTGAGCCGCCGGATTCCCTTCCTCGGATACTATGCGAGAATATTGATTTTCCACTTCTGCCTTTCCGCTCTCCAGTTGTTTGATAACCATCAGTATACCCTGAAGAATATCGACCGGTTCGAAGCCGGTAACAACAATAGGCACATTGAAGCGCTCCACCAATGGGTAGTATTCTAAAGTCCCCATTATAGTGCAAACATGACCTGCGGCAAGGAATCCATCCACCTTGCTCTCGTCGTCTTCCATGACAGCCTCAATGGCGGGAGGCACTAATACATGAGAAGATAAAATAGAGTAGTTCTCAATACCCCTTCGTTTGGCATGAACGACGGATAGCGCATTCGCAGGAGCTGTCGTCTCAAAACCCACGGCAAAAAAGACCACCTCTTTGTCAGGATTTTGCTCTGCGATATTGACGGCTTCAAGAGGAGAATACAAAATGCGTATATCCGCTCCTTCAGCCTTTGCCTCAAGAAGGCTTTTTTTAGACCCCGGCACTCGGAGCATATCACCAAAGGAGCATAGAATGACACCTTTTTCCTCTGCGAGATAGATGGCCTTGTCTATTAAGTTGAGCGGAGTAACACAAACCGGACATCCCGGGCCATGTATCATATTAATCTCCTCAGGAAGCAAATTGATAATCCCGTGTTTTACTAAGCTATGTGTTTGCCCTCCACATACCTCCATGATAGACCACTCGCGAGTCACGCTGCGCCTAATTTCGTCTAAGTATGCCCGTGCTAACTCAGGGTCACGATATTCCGATATAAACTTCATCTGTTTATTGTTTAATAATTCTTTACGAATTGTTTTTGTATTCAGATTCATCGGGCAGCATGGATTGAATGTCCAATTCATCCACTTCTCCCATTTCCTCAAGATATCTAAAGGTCTTTTTGGCTTCTTCTTCGTTAACAATACTGATAGCGACCCCGACGTGAACCAAAACGTAATCGCCAATTTTTGCTTCCGGAATCATTTCCAAGCTAGCTTCTTTGACGATTCCACCAAATTCCACTTGTGCCATTCTGACCATTCCATCAAATTTTTTCTCTACGGATTTTATTTTTCCGGGAATTGCTAAACACATGATAGTTTATTTTTAATTTTACTATTAAATTCAGTCATTAATTTATGATAGGTAATTTGTCCAAAGGAGATGTTTTCATCTCCCGATGATAATTGCTCGTGAAAATAAAGCCTATATTCATCTCCCATTCTGCTGTGGATAAGGTCAACTAAAACCGCATTTTGAAAAACACCACCACTAAATGCAACCCTTTTCACCTCCCCTTTCCGGGCAATTCTTGAGATGAGCAAAACAAGGGTTTCATGGAATTTATACGCAATTTTTTCTATTGGCTCTTGTCGCCTAATGTCTTCTAATATCCCATCTATAATTGTCGATGAGCATACCGTTCCATCTGAAAGGAGGACGGCATCATAACAGTCCGGGGTTGAAATGCCGTGTTTATCTATCCAATTTTGGGCTGCTTGTTCTAATAGTATCGCCGCCTGAGCTTCAAACTCCGACTTCGACAAAAGCCCTAAAATAGACGCAACAGCATCAAAAACTCTTCCGACACTTGAGGTCAACACCGGTTTATGGTTATCCAATAACTTAAGGTACAACTTCCACTCCCTATCCGCGAATTGGCCTCGCAAAATTTCAGCTCCCCCTGTCAAACTAAATGCTGACAACCTCGGCTCCAAAGACATTTTATCACCCAATAAGACCGGAAAATAAGCAAAGTGAAAAAATCTCTCGAAATCGCCTTCATCGAAAACGAAAAATTCACCACCCCAAATATTGCCATCTTCTCCATAGCCTGTTCCATCCCATATAACCCCTAGTATAGGCGTGTCGGTTGTAGCCCCTGATTCCGAAATAATAGCTGCAAAATGGGCTTTATGATGTTGAATAGTTTCAATATCGCAACGCTTTTGGGTAGCAAAGTCCTTCCCCCATTGAGTAGAAGCGTATCCGGGGTGTTTATCGACGATAACTTTGGATACATTTACCTTGGCTATTCGTATCAAATTACTTATCGTTCGCTCAAAACTTAAAAGAGACCGATAGTCATCAAGATTACCTAGGTATTGACTGGTCAAAATATTGCCTTTGTGAGTTATCGAAAAAGTAGATTTCATATTTGCGCCAAGCGCTAGGCACGATTGCACACCATCGGAAGGGGAAGCAAATATACAATTTGGTGCTATGCCTCTCGACCTCCTCAAAATTATTTTCTTTTGAAACAAGGGAGTAAACCGTATCACGCTATCGTCTTGTGCAATATTTATGGGACGATCATTTGTCAAAATAAAATCGACTACATGCTCCAACAATTCAAAAACATCCGAATCATCAATGACAATTGAGGAACCGCTGATATTACCGCTCGTCGCCACGATAGGACTTCCAAAGTCGTCTAATAGCTGTTGAAATAATGGGGTGTAGGGAAGCATAACCCCCAAGTTATTAAGACGAGGTGCCACGTACTTTGATACAACATCTTGTCGCCTGCATTTTAGTAAAACAATAGGAGCGTAAGGACTGAGGAGAGCTTTTCTTTCAACTTCTGTGATAGATAAATCTCGCTCTGCTAGCAACAAAGATGGATACATAACGGCGAATGGTTTCTCCGGCCTATGTTTCCGCTCTCGGAGTTTTCGAATGGTTAAATCATTCTTTGCATCTGCTATAATCAAGAATCCACCGATCCCTTTAATAGCTATAATATTTCCGGCTTTCAACAAGTCAACAGCCCGTCGAATAATTTGTCCTTGAGCAACGGCTATCTGCTGCCCATCGGAGGAAAACAATTGCATGTTTATACCGCAATCTTTACAGGAGTTGGTTTGAGAGTGGTACCGCCTATCATTGGGGTCAGCGTATTCCTCTTCACATTTTGGACACATTTGATATTTGGACATATTGGTATTCTGTCGATCATACGGAAGTTTGTCGATGATAGAATACCTTGGTCCACAATCGGTACAAGTGATAAAAGCATAACCAAATCTTCGATTATCCGGGTCTCGCATTTCTTGAATACACTGCGAGCAAACAGCATAATCGGGTGGAATAATACAGGTCTCATCTTCATGTTCTTTACTCCTGATAATTCGAAAAC
>JALVDO010000255.1 GCA_027008975.1 Saprospiraceae bacterium
TGCGCAAGGCAGGTTACGAATTAAACCATGACTCTTATTTTGATACGCTTAGTGTAAAAGTAACCGAGACCCAGCAGTCCGAAATTAAGAAAAAGGCGCTTGCCGCAAAAATCAATTTTTTCTATATTGATAACGAAATTCGCATAAGCATTGGGGAGGGAACTTCCGCAGACGAGATAGAGCTGCTTTTGAGTGTTTTTGGCGTTGAAACTAATGTTGATGGCAAAGAAAATATAGCTTTATCTTTTGATGATAATTTGCAGCGTAGCAGCCGCTTTTTGACACACCCCGTTTTCAAAGAAAACCAAACTGAAACAAAAATGATGCGTTATCTAAAGCGCCTCGAAAATAAGGACATCTCTTTGATGCATTCGATGATTTCTCTTGGCTCGTGTACGATGAAGCTCAATGCCGCTACGGAATTAATGCCCGTTAGCTGGCCTGAGTTTTCAGCCATGCATCCCTTTGCTCCGACCGATCAGATTCAGGGCTATTTACAAGTCTTTGAGGAACTGGAAGCTTGGTTGTGCGAAATAACGGGCTTCGTCGCCTGTTCGCTGCAACCCAATTCCGGTGCACAGGGCGAATTTTCGGGTATGATGTGCATCCGTGCGTATCACCACGACCGGGGTGATGACCGACGGGATGTGGCACTTATTCCGGCTTCCGCTCATGGTACCAATCCGGCGAGCGCGGTGATGTCGGGCATGAAGGTAGTTGTCGTACAGTGTGATGAAGAGGGGAATATTGATCTATCGGATTTGGAAGCAAAGGCCGTTATGTACAAAGATCGCTTATCAGCGCTGATGGTGACTTATCCATCGACTCACGGAGTATTTGAGCCGGGTATCAAGCGAATATGCGAGATTATTCACGAAAATGGCGGCTTGGTCTATATGGATGGTGCCAATATGAATGCACAGGTCGGATTTACCAGTCCGGGGGTGATTGGAGCTGATGTCTGTCATTTGAATTTACACAAAACTTTTGCTATTCCACATGGAGGTGGTGGTCCTGGTGTTGGTCCAATATGTGTCAATGAAAAGCTAAAACCTTATCTTCCCGGACATCGGATGGTGCACTTAGGCGAAGGGCATAAAAATACTGCGGTCTCCTCTGCTCCCTGGGGAAGTGCTAATGTCGTGGTCATCTCCCATGCCTACATCCGCATGATGGGAACAAAAGGCTTGGAACAGGCGACAAAAATTGCCATTTTGAATGCCAATTACATCAAAGCTCGCCTCGAAGGCGAATTTAAAATCCTCTATGCCGGTGAACACGGGCGTTGCGCCCATGAATTGATAGTAGACTTGCGTCCATTGAAAGCCTTTTGCAGTGCTGAGGATGTTGCCAAGCGATTGATGGATTACGGTTTCCATGCACCGACTTTATCCTTCCCCGTACCCGGCACGATTATGATAGAGCCAACGGAGAGCGAAAGCAAAGAGGAACTGGATAGATTCTGCGATGCGCTTCTCGCTATCCGAGCAGAAATACAGGAAATAGCCGACGGGGATTATCCGGTGGATAATAATGTGTTGCACAACGCACCGCATACAAGTTATATCGCCACCTCCGATGATTGGACTTTTCCCTATGGTCGGGAAAAAGCCGTCTATCCGCTCCCTTATCTAAGAGAAGGCTACAAACTATGGCCGGCAGTACTCCGTGTGAATAATGCTTACGGAGATCGTCATTTGGTGTGTACCTGTCCACCCGTTGAGGATTATATGAAGGTATGAGGAATGATGATTTGGAATACCGAAAACGCAACAAAAAATAAAATAAAATGGGGCATACCCTCGATACCGACCAAAAGGCACTTGAGATAAACCTGAACGAGCAAATCTATGGCACCTTCGCTGAAATTGGAGCAGGGCAGGAGGTTGCGCGTTATTTCTTTAAAGTAGGAGCCGCGGCGGGCACGATTGCGAAGACTATGTCTGCCTATGATAAAACCTACTCAGATGAAATATATGGGGTGGAAAAATCCGGACGTTACGTCTGTGAGAATCGCCTGTACAAAATGCTCGATCACGAGTATGATTTGCTAGTTAATCGCCTTGAGGGCGTGAGAAGTGATTCTTGCTTCTTTGCTTTTGCAGATACCATCTCTACTCTCAATTACCACCGGACAATAAAAGGGAATGGGTGGCTTGGGATACGGTTTCAAACCCACCCTGATACGCCGCCTAACGATATTGTTTTGCATGTGAAGCTATTGGATAATTCTACACGGCAACAGCAGGCTGCTATTGGAAAACTCGGAGTCAATTTGGTGTACGCATGCTTTAACTTTGTCGAGGAACCTGAAAAGCTGCTCTGTTCTTTGATGGAGCAACTGCATGGGCGTATAAAAATTGATATGGTTAGGTTTAGTGGCGCTGCTTTTCCAATGGACAGCAGGCTGGTAGCCTATTGGTTAGTCAAAAACGGACTTACAGATGTCTCGCTACTAACATCAAACGGCGAAAATCTTCATGCATCCGAAATGTTATATAAGAAAAACATGATGGTTGTCAGGGGCAATTTTCGTCCTGTCACACTAACAACTCAGGATGTCATTACCAAAGCTTTTGCTCAGTTTTGCCTAACCAATGAACTGGAGGAAGGGCGAAATGCTTTTCTGTTTGCCGAAATCATGCCGGCTATAGCTACGGATTCCAAAGAAGCAGGCGAAAGGGATTTTTTGGAGCGGGTTATTATGCTCAATCACCTCGGTTACAACGTTATGGTATCTGATTGTAGAGAACATGAGAAAATCGCTAAGTATTTTAGTGATTTTAAACTAAGGAAAATCGCATTGACGCTTGGGGCTAGAAAATTGGAGCAGATTATTCAACGGAAAGTGGAGCAAAATACGGATGCGGGCGTGTTGAGTTTATTCGGTGAACTTTTTCGAAAACCCATTGAGATTTACGTCTATCCCGCCTTGCTCAGAGGGTATGGCGAATTAGTGACCTCTAAAAATCTTTCTATTCCTGAGGAAGTTAAGTTCTTATACCGGCATTTGTTACAAAATAATTTCTTAGTTGATGTCGAAGATCACGATCCCTCTTTGCTTTTGATTTACGGGAAGGAGGTACTGAACGCAATTCGTACAAATAAGAGCGGCTGGCAAAGGAACGTTCCTCCTGTAATTAGTGAATTGATAATGGCAAAAAGCTATCTAAAAGATTGACGATCACATTGATGCTTAAAAACCCCAATTTATCTTATGGTTGGGGTACGCCTTGTTAAACTCATATTTTAGCACATCATGCGTAGTGATGATACCCACCAGTGTTTTGTCCTCTAAGGTAATGGGTATTCCATGAAATAAGTTTTCCAGAAAGACTTGAGCTGCCGCTCCAACCTTGTCATTTGGCTCCAACGTCGCAATTTTTGTCGTCATAATATCCTTTATTTTGACATCTGCTAAATCATCAACTACTTTACACTTTTTGATTAAATCATACGAGGTGACAATTCCTACCAACTTGCCATCCTGAACAACGGGTAAATGATGAATTCGCTTTGAAAAAAGAATGTCGTTGGCATCCTTTGCAGTCTGGTCAGGCGAGATGGATATTACATTTTTGGTCATGATCATGCTAATCGGTTCGTTCATCATAGTTGTAAGATTTTAAATTTGATTCAATGCTTTTTGCGTAAGACTTTTTGTATTGTGCGTTACACCCTCAAGCTTAATTCGTTTTTCGGTTACAATATAAGGTTTTTTTTATTTTTTATGACTTTTTTAAGAAAAAAATCTTTCTCA
>JALVDO010000256.1 GCA_027008975.1 Saprospiraceae bacterium
CTTTATTTGTGCTATGTAGCTTTTTATATTAACTTTGCACTCCGGAAACACAACAACAGGTCCCATAGCTCAGTTGGTTAGAGCACCTGACTCATAATCAGGGGGTCCAAGGTTCGAGCCCTTGTGGGACCACCAAAGCCTTGTCGCGAAAGCGTCAAGGCTTTTTTTTGTCTCCATTGTAATAGATTTTTTCTATTAAATTATAGATATTATCAATTTGACTTATAATCGGACTTTTTGTACTTTTGCACAGTAATAATCAACTAATTTAGTAAACTAAACATAAACACAATAAATATTATGGAAGTACAAGAAGTAGTAAATGTGATGCCGCGAATCGGCGATCAAGCACCCGATTTTGAAGCGGTAACAACTAAAGGTAAAATCAAATTTTCGGATTACGCAAAGGATAAGTGGGTTGTGTTATTCTCGCACCCTGCTGATTTTACCCCGGTATGTACCACCGAGATGAGTGGCTTTGCAGAACGAAAAGCGGAATTTGACGCGTTGAATACCGAGTTAATGGGGCTGAGTATTGATAGTATCCATGCACACTTGGCATGGGTGAATAACGTCCGTAAAAATACAGGTGTTTACTTCGATTTTCCGATTATTGCGGATATTGATATGAAGGTATCGAAGTTGTACGGGATGCTGCAGCCTAATGAAAGCGAGACGGCTGCTGTTAGAGCGGTATTCTTTATCGACCCATCAAAGAAGATTCGACTTATCATGTATTATCCACTCAATGTGGGCAGAAATATGGATGAAATACTTCGTGCTTTGAAGGCATTGCAAGTGTCGGACGAAAATGGAGTCGCTATGCCGTTGAATTGGACTCCGGGTGCGAAAGTAATCGTTCCTCCGCCAAAGACGCTGGATGAAATGCAGGATCGCTTGGAAGATACGACCTGCGAGCGAGTAGATTTCTATTTATGTAAACGGGAATTATAACAAGAAAAGCGACTTGGATGGAAATTTCCAAGTCGCTTTTTTATACCTCTCTATCGACTAAGCTGTCCGCAAATTCTACAAAGTGTTTTTTGCGATCTTCCTCGATTTGGATTTTATCGAGATGAGTGATTGCCCTACGATAAAATTCGTCTCGTTTGGCAATAGTTAGCGTGGGGATAGCGAGATCTTGGAATATTTTTTTAACTCTGTCAATCTTCTCTTCTGCTGGGAGGCTATCTTCAAAATAAAGATTCTGAAGCTGTTGGCGTTGTGCGTTATTGGCTATTTCCAATGCCTTAAGGTACAAGTAGGTTTTCTTTGATTGAAGAATATCACCACCAACTTTTTTTCCGAATTTTTGGGGATCTCCAAAGCTGTCCAGTAGGTCATCCTGAATCTGAAAAGCCACTCCGATAGCTCTACCGAATTCGCCAAGGTGATAAACATTAGATGCCTCCGCATCACCGATAATAGCCCCAATTTTTAAAGCGCCTGCAATCAAAACTGCAGTTTTTAGCTCGATCATTTTGAGATATTCATCAATTGAAACCTGCTCCTGAGTTTCAAAATCCATATCATATTGCTGACCTTCACAAACTTTTATGGCAAAGTCATTAAAAATATCGTATATTTGTGACAGATTTGAGAAGGCTTTGAGTGTAGAAAGCTGTTTATATGCTTCAATAAGCATTAAATCACCTGATAAGATCGCGGTATTCGTGTCATATTTTTTATGTACAGTCGGAGCGCCTCTTCTCAATTCTGCCTCATCCATTATATCATCGTGCACTAATGTGAAGTTGTGGAAAATCTCTATTGACAGTGCAGCGGGTAGTGCCTTTTCGTAATTCTTATTGAATAAATCACAAGCGGCAAGTACTAGGATTGGACGGAGCCTTTTTCCTCCTAGTTGTAAAATATAGTCCGCCGGACGGTAGAGATTATGCGGTGGTTTATCCAGTTTGTGCTCTTGTAGATAAGATAGAAACACAGGCTGAAACTGCTTGATAAAATACATTTATGTGTGTTTTTCAAAATTTACTCGGGCAATTGACAACACAAGGTACAAAAATATTTATTATTGGTAAGGCAGCGAGGTTTTTTACCGGAGTTTTTGGGATAAATGGAAATGAGACTAAATGCTAAAATTAAAAATTCATTGTTTTTTCCCAAAATACGCGTAAAATGGGATGATAAGGACGAGATTAGAATAAAACATCATAATTGATGTCACTTTTATTGGAAAATTTGAAACTTTTTTTGATTTTCTAAGTAAATAATAGGGCGATGCAAAATAAGATTGAAATTTTATTGGTAGAAGATAATAACGGCGACGTCTGGCTGACCAAAGAAGCATTTAAAGACAGCGATAAAAATATCAATATCGAGGTCGTTGTGGATGGTGAACAGGCGTTAGAGTATTTACAAAAACGGGCACCTTATGAGCAACGGGTAAAGCCCGATTTGATACTATTGGATCTCAATCTTCCCAAATGGGATGGAAGAGAGGTGTTAAAGAAGATTAAGTCTGATGATGAACTGAAGCATATACCGGTCATTGTACTGACTACTTCAAATGCTCAGCATGATGTCAGAAGTTGTTATGGGTCTCACGCCAACTGTTTTATCACAAAGCCGGTGGATTACGACAGCTTTTTTGAAATCATCAAAAATATCGAAACTTTTTGGTTAAATACTGCGGTATTGCCACGATAATATAGTAGAGGTGTTTCATTTATCATCTGTAGTGGCAGATAGAAATCAGAGACGCTGATGGCGCTTGAACGATAAAATGAAATGCACTCGGAATAATATTAAGGCGCAAAAGTGCCATTGAAAGCTAGGCAAACCTGCCTGCCAAGCAAGTCGGCGAGCAGATGGGTTTGACGATTTGCTAAGTGTAAGGGGACAAACAAATTTAAAACATGTACAACATTCTGGTTATTGAAGACAATGATGCAGATGCCAATTTAATCAAGGCATATCTAAAAGAATCCAATTTTAAACATCGCCTTTTTTATTCATCTTCATTGACAAAGGGGATTGAGATTATTGAGGATGATGATAGTGGTATTGATATCGTATTACTCGATTTGTCACTAGATGACTCTAGCGGTTATGCAACACTTACCAGCTATTTGGCAAAGGTAGATCATATTCCCGTCGTCGTACTGACTGGAAATAAAAACCAAATAGTTGGAGTCCAATCCGTATCGGCAGGCGCACAGGATTTTTTGGTTAAAGGTGAGTTTAACAGTCAACGCTTGGTTAACTGCATAAAATATGCCATTCAGCGATTTAAAAAACAAAAAAAACTAAAGGACCTTTTCGATAACTTACAAAAGGATAATATCAGAGAAGCAGAAACCTCCGCTATCGGGCGGCATGGAACTTGGCAAATGGATATTGTCAATAAGACAATGTGGTGGTCCAAATCTCTATTTCATATATTGGACATTCCGAGTTATACTATGACACCTAGTAAGGCGGAGTACTTAAATGTGGTACATGTAGAGGATCGCATGAAAGTGGAAGATTTTTTTGAAAGAGCATCCCAGTCTCAGGATGTCATTCGAATAGAGCATCGGATTTTGTTGAAAAACAAGCAGGTGAAAACCCTAGAGTTAAGCGCTAGAGTGAAATTTGAAAAACCCTCTAAGAAATTGATGCTTTTAGGCTACGTCGCCGACATTTCTTTTAAAAAGGACTCAATTTCCCTTGGTGTAGGTGATACACCAAACGATTATATTATCGAAAAACAAAAGGTCATTTTGAATAAAACAAATGAGCTGTTGAATATAGTAAAAAAACTGGAGGGCAAAACGATTCATTCCGATCAGAACGAGTTCGTATCGGATATGCACAATACGCTGGTAGGTATTAAGGATTTGATAGGCAGTATATCCGAAGAGCAGCGATCATCAGAAGTGTTCTCTATTGGTAGGCTGATCAACGAAATAAGAGATATTTTTACCCTACAGTTAAAAAATTCTTCCAATCAATTAACCTTTACGAAGAAAACGGAGGAGCAGTTTCAAAAAAATATACAAGGTAACTATTCGAATATTGCCAATTTAATTTATGCCACGATACAAATTTGTATTGCCGGTGTCAATCCCGATAGCGATATTCAAATCTCGGCCAAAGTACAAAGTAATGAGTTGAATAGGTTGAATATAGTTTTCAATTGGGAGGGAAATGCCGAGCTGTTTAGATTGGCTCAAGATATTTACACTCAAAAGCACGACTCAAAGAACACTCCGGTCACCAGTCATCGTATTGATTTGTCCAATATGCTTAATTGTTTGGATAAAGCCAAGGCGCTGATTCAGATCGATTCAAAATCGGCTGTTCAAAATAGCCTTTCCCTGTCCATCCCGATTGAGGCCCCGCAGGACAATACTCACTCGGCTTCGGACGCAGGCAAAAGAATAATCAACTTGCTTTTGATCGAAGACCATGTGATGAGAAGAATTAGCTTGAAAAAGAAACTCCAAAGCATCTCCAATGATATTGTAGTTGATGTGGTGGAATCCGGTAGTAAGGCATTGGAGTATTTAGAAGGAAATCAACCTGATATCGTGTTGATGGATACCAATTTGCCTGACAATGAAAGCCTCTTGACCACCGAACGGATTATTCAAGATTTTCATATTCCCATTATTGGTTTGACTTCCCATTTTTCGAGCGAAGAAGAAAAGAAATGGCTCTCTGCCGGAATGTCTGCTTATTTGGAAAATAAACAGCCGGCTAAATCCATGTTTGAAGAAGTGGAGCGCGTAATCGGGTAGTTTAAGAGCCCTTTCGAATCATCCCAATATGAGGGATTCCATCTTCCATGTATTGTTCTCCGATAGTGCGGAACCCAAGGGCCTCATAAAATGCTCTAAGGTGATATTGTGCAGATATTTTTATTGGTTCGTCTCCAAAATGGTGTTTCAGTTGCTGAATGGATTCCCTCATTAATGAAATGCCAACCCCTTTTCCACGAACTTTTGATGCAGTAACGACTCGTCCGATAGCGGCATATTTTTCGTAAATGATTCCTTTCGAGAAAAGGCGGCTATAAGCAACCAAATCACCTGTATTATCAACCCCCAAAACGTGAAGGGCTCTTGGGTCTCGTCCATCGGCATCAAGATAAGGGCAATCCTGTTCCACGACAAATACCTCCTGACGAAGTTGCATGACTTGATATAAGCTTTCTACTGAAAAAGCATTAAAGGGAATACATTGAAATATTACGTCCATCTTTTAATAACCTATTTGAAAAGGTATAATATTCGTCCAATTACTTACAAAAGAAGACAAATGACCAATAGCAAACTCAAAATTAATCATTTTTTTTTACCTTCGTCACTTTCTTAAACAATGTTCAAAAATTATTTGTAATGAAAAGACTTTACTTACTATCTGCATTTTTTTTATTGCTTGGCTTTAGTGCCAGCGCTCAGTTACCCGATGGTGCTACAGCTCCCGATTGGACATTAACCGACATCAATGGCGTAGAGCATCACCTTTATGAGTATCTTGATAATGGCTATACCGTTGTCATTGACTTCTCTGCTACATGGTGTGGTCCTTGTTGGAGCTATCACAACTCGGGAGCACTAGAGGAGTTGTATATTAATCACGGTCCTGCCGGTATGCCCAATGTATCCGAGAACACGACAGATGATGTCATGGTTTTCTTTATCGAAGGCGATATCAGTACGACAATGGCCGACCTCCAGGGGACGGGAAGTAGTACACAGGGCGACTGGATTACCGGTACGCCTTATCCTATTATTGATAATGCATCGATGACAGGAGCTTATCAAATTGGATATTGGCCTACCATCTACACCATCTGTTCTAACAAAGAAACTCAGGAGAGCGGACAAATTACGACGGAGGCGCATTACGAATTGGCGTATGAGTGTGCTGTTGCTTCTCTTTCTTATCGTGTAGAAGACACTTCTCCTTCTAGTCTTTTAAATGGAAATAACTCACACTTCACCTTTGATTTGGTGAATAGCGGAGATGTTGACGAGACATTCTCTGTGAGTTACACTTCTTCCGCTCCAGACGATTGGAGTGCAATGCTCGTCGCTGACGGCACAAGTGGTGCAGCAGTTGAAGTGACTGTCGCAGCAGGTACACAGACTTCTTTCTCATTGGATGTGACTCCGGGTGGAACCGCAGCTCTAGCTGATTATGCCGTGGATATTGCTTCAACGACCAATCCGGATAACGTCCATCTCAAACTTGATTATTCGGTCATTTCCGGTATTACGGATTTGGTGATTGACAATGGGGATGTGGCAACTCAGTGGAACCCGATGTTTACCGACGGATTGGCAACAGCGGACAACACAAGCAATGGCGTTATTCGTGTTGACAAGTTTGTTCAAGGTATGACGGCCGGACAGTTAGACGGTGTAGCTCACCTTTATTTCAACGTTTCCTGGACATTTCCTTCTTTGACAAATGAGAATGTAGCCGCACTTTCTACCTTCCTTGATAATGGAGGCAATTTGTTTATCTCCGGACAGGATATAGGGTGGGATACTTGGGATACTCAGAGTGGTGCAGCCAATGGAACGCCAACCACCAGAACTTTTTATACCGACTATCTTCACGCTGACTATCAAAGTGATGGAAGCGGTAGCAATAATCAGCTGAATTGGGTAGAAGACGACCCTATCTTCGGTGGAACGCCCAATAGTAGTATCAGTGATATATACAATGGAAATATTTATCCGGATGAGATTGACCCTGTCGATCCCGCCGTATCTATTTTTCACTACAATTCTGCCAGTAAGTCAGGTGGAGTGCGGGTGCAGACGGATAATTACAAGATCGTTTACATTGGTATTGATTTGGCTATGATTGACAATGAAGAGACGAGAAATCAGACAATTAAGTTGTCACATGATTGGTTTCATGGATTGATTTCCGGTACAGCGTTTGATGAAGCACTAGCGCGGGCGGTAGGGAAGAACTTCCCTAATCCTGCGAGCAAAATCACGTCCATTCCTTTTGAAAATCTCGAGGAAGATCTGGATTTAAGAGTTGTCAATGCAACTGGTGCAACGGTTTTTACAGATAGAGTGGAGAAAGGCACGACACAATATGATTTGGATTTGTCCGGGCTAAGCTCCGGACTATACCAATGTGTTCTTACAAATGCTGAAGGAGCAGCCACTACCTTATCTATTGTTGTAGGTAAATAAATAGCTCTTATAAACAGGTGGTCGCAGACCACCTGTTTATAACTCCAAAATACGTTCCAAATCTTCCGACCCAATTTCCAGTATGCCGCATTGCGCTATGTGGCGTGTCACTGTCCTCCAGTTTTTATTTTCATCAAAGGCAATTTTGAATAATGGGAGTGCCGCTTCCATCCGGTGGAGGTTTGCCAGCGTCACAGCATGCCAGTATTTCATCTCAACATTATCGGGGATGAGTTTTTCTGCCATGCCGTATTCTTCAATGGCTTTTGTTATGTCTCCGCTTTCAAGAGCGTGGTCACCGTTGTTCATATGGGTGTAGGCGGTATGGACTTTTAGCAGCCGTTTGAGCTCTTGAATTGGATTGGGATGGTCTTCTACACGAAGGTCGACAAGTCGATCTTCCCATACTTTTCCTGTTGATTTCGCTTTGACGACCAAAATAGCAGCCGATTGTCTCCCCCGCAAATCGCCCCCGGCTTTTTGTCCGGCTTCCAGAGCAGCGATTAACCTTTCGGCGAGCGGTTGTCCTTCACTTCCTTCAAATGCTCTCGCCATCATGGGCCACACTTGGTCGCTAGCCATTAAGTTGGCTTGAATGGAATATCCCCTCCCTTTTTTACTGCCTGCGTATTGTATGCAACCCGAACCGGTATAGTTTGCCACCGCTCCCGATGCATCCAAAAATGCTACCTGACGGACATCTCTCGCTCCATCTTTTTTTATCAGCATATCTAAGGCTTCCTCAGCTGTAAATCCCATTTTCATCAACTCTAAACCATTTGGGCCATAAGCTGGATTGATGAAGGATTGTGTAGCAACCACGCCGACTCCTGCTTCCCCCCAGATGACAGATGTGCCAACCGAAAACCAGTGAGATTGTACCGCAACACCCATATCTCCCGTTTCGGGGTCGATAGCAACAATCGAAAAGGTGTGAGCGAGTGGGTTGTCTCCATAAAAATTTTGTGCATTCATAACATAAATTGAGCATAAAAATACGAAAGGGAATACGATATGTCGTGTAATGAATTTCATAGCAACTAATATTTTTTTTGTGGTGTAAAGATAATTTTTTTTCAGAGTTTATCAAACAGATTTTTTGGGCGAATTTTTTTTCATTTTATTCTGAAAATATTGTAAATAATGATACAATTTACTGTAAATAAATTATTTAAAGAATTATATAAGTTGCGTAAAATTATTGTTTATCGCTAAATAATGCTATTTGTCCTTAATTATATTCGGTCTAAATAAGCATTTTTATTAAAAAAAATGGCATTTTTCTTTGTAATACATGAATAATTGTTCATATCTTCATGGGTGAGAAAACAAAATATATGATATAAGATGGTAGGATTAGAGGAGAAAATAGATCCTGTTAAGTTGGGAAAGATTGCTGATGTATTGAAAGTAATTTCGCATCCCGTACGCCTTGAGGTTTTGGAGATGTTGCA
Source organism: Saprospiraceae bacterium (assembly GCA_027008975.1). Taxonomy (GTDB): domain Bacteria; phylum Bacteroidota; class Bacteroidia; order Chitinophagales; family Saprospiraceae; genus JALVDO01. The sequence continues at coordinate 8,624 of JALVDO010000256.1, forward strand.
GCAGGTTGATTCGATGTCTGTGGCAGAGATTCGTGGACGCATTTCCGTTGAGCAATCGTTGCTCTCCCACCATCTTATTAAGATGAAAGACAAGGGTGTGCTGACATCCTTCAGGAAGGGTAAGAATATTTTTTATGTATTGGCAATACCCGAGATAACCTCCATTTTCGACTGTATGAGACATTGTAGTATTTGAGAAATAGAATACCGAACATAAAAATTAAAATCATGGCAGATTATACCGTAAAACAAACACTCGATTGTTCCGGACTATGTTGTCCGATGCCTGTCGTAAAGACAAAAATGGCCATTAAAAAATTAGATGTAGGGGATGTTTTGGAGATGATTTCCACCGACCCCGGGGCAATGCCTGACATGGCTGCTTGGGCTAGACAAACGAATCATGAACTGCTCGAAGCCAAGGATGAGGGAGGAGATGTTTACCGTTTCTTCATTAAGAAAACGCATTAATTTTTTCATCATCAAAATTATTAAGTTATGGCAGAGCGAAAAAAATTAGCCCTCATTGCAAGTCAGGGTACACTTGATTGGGCTTACCCTCCATTTATCCTAGCTTCAGGTGCTGCAGCAATGGACTGGGAAGTTGCAATATTTTTCACCTTTTATGGCTTGCCGCTATTGAAGAAGGATATAAAGGCCTCTGTTTCTCCTCTTGGGAATCCGGCAATGCCTATGAAAATGCCTTTTGGACCGGAAGGTTTTCAGAATATTAATTGGCCTATTCCGAACATCATTACATCAAATATACCCGGTTTTGAAGGTTTGGCGACATCGCTAATGAAGAAGACTTTTAAGAATAAGGGGGTCGCGACGGTACAGGAATTGAGAGATATGTGTGTCGAATTGGAGGTTCAGATGATCGGCTGTCAAATGACGATGGATGTCTTTGGCTTTAAGAAAGAAGATTTTATTGAGGAAGCTGAAATTGGAGGAGCTGCCACGTTTTTAGAATTTGCTTCTGATTCAAATGTGAGTTTGTTTGTCTGATATTCGATTGGTCGATGCCGGGACGGTACCATTTATTCGATCCCAGACGATTTACCACGCACTGGGATATACGATGACACCGGATACACCGGATACTATCGTGTTTGCCCGCCCTGAGAGTCCTTATATGTGTTTGGGCTTCTTTCAGGATGTTGAGGAAGAACTTGACGTTTCGTTTTGTAAGGCAAACGGACTTCCGATTGTTCGGAGGGAACAAGGTGGAGGGGCAGTTTATATCGACGATGGTCAGTTGTTTGTACAGTGGATTTTTCACCATAAGAGTTTGCCGCTAAACGTAGGGCAAAGGTTTCGGCTTTTTGTCAAACCGCTCATTGAAACGTATAAGGAAATAGGTGTCAACGCTTACTTTCACGCTCCAAACGATGTGCACGTGGATGGGAAAAAAATAGTGGGGACAGGTGCTGTTCGGATTGGGGAGGCAGAAGTTGTCACCGGAAATTTTTTGTTCGATTTTGATTTTGACAAGATGGTTGGAGCATTGAAGGTTCCTGACATGTCATTTAAGGAGGAATTCGCAAACAGTTTGCGCCAATATTTGACCACTATCAGAAAAGAGTTGAGGAGCGTCCCCGACGTGGCAGTTGTTAAAAAAACGTACGTGGATTTTTGTGAGCGGATATTAGGACGTAATGTCGTTGCGGGCAATTTTACCGACAGAGAAATAGCGAAAATGATAGAGCTCGATGCGAAGATGCAAACCGATGAATGGCTGTTTCAAATGAAGAAAAGAAGGCCGGAACATCGGATAGTCAAAGTCCATGCGGGAGTTTATATCGGCGCCTCTTCCTTTAATGTCCGAGGAGCGAAAGCGCAGATTCGGATCAGAATGAAGGGCGGTACTATAGATGCTTTTTCAGTATCAAGTGACACCCCGTTTTTGAGGAAAGAGAAGGCTGTGTTAGAAAGAACCTTGGTAGGGTTGGAGATGGATGATGAAGTATTGAGAGAGCGGCTCGGGGCTGTTTTTCCCGATAGAAAGAATGGAACGGAAATCGAACAATTGTTGAAGCAGATAAGGAAAATAAAAAATTTAAAACCCAATGGTTGATGGGGGATAAATGGTCGGATAGGATAATCGATGCTTCGGAAGTAGCGGCTTTGTACGAAGATAATCCGGGGTACTGGCTACTGTTGGATGTTTTAGAAACGGCGCCAAACGGCCGAGCTTCCAAGTTTAGGCTTCTTGCAAAATCGAAAGACAAAGAAGAACTCTATGATTACCTTTTTGAAGACGATGACTGGGATTGGAATAAAAAGTACATTTTTGTCTATTCCGACCCCGGAAAGCAATGCGACTTAATTTAACTAACTAAGTAAATGGGCAAAATTAGGTCATCATAAAATTGCGTTAGATTTTAGCCTGAATCAAGGCGCAAAAACCGCGCATAGCCAAAGCTACGTAAGGATTTTTGCAACGCAGAGTTAGGCTAAAAGATAGTGCAATTATATAGGTGATTTAATTTGAACACTTACTTAAAAATAAACAAGTATAAGAAATGGACGATCTCGAAGGAAAAAAAATACTCGTTATTCAGACGCACGGGGTTGAAGCCCCTACGCGAACTTATTCCCCGCTGTTTTATGCTGTGGCGGCAGCCGCAATGGAGATGGAAGTCATGGTCTGGTTTACCATGAATGGCACCAATCAATTGCGAAAGGGTGTGGCGGAGATGATTAAGTTAGACCCATCAAGTAATACCTGTCTCAAGGATATGCTTCAAATGTGCCTCGACTCGGATGTTGAGTTGCGGGTTTGCCAGCAAAGTTTGAATCTATGGAACATGACGCCTGATGATTTGATAGATGAGGTAGAGATCCTCGGTGCAACAAGCATCATCGATCTCGCTCTGAATTATGATCACGTCATGTATTTCTAAAACCATAAAAAGTAGTTTGAAATGATATCAAAAGTAAACGAATGTGTCTTATTCACCAACCTCCATTACAAAGTAGAAGATAATACCTGGGTTAGGGTAAATGATGATGGTACTGTTACTGTCGGTATGACCGATGTGGCCCAATCCCTTGCAGGACCTGTATTACACGCTAAAGCAAAAAAGGTAGGCACCGTCAGAAAAAAAGGTCGCCCGATTGCTACGGTTGAAAGCGGTAAATGGGTTGGTCCCGTCAAGTCTCCTATATCGGGCGAAATAGTTGAGATTAACGAAAATTTGGCTTCCCAGGCGACTTTACTCAATAAAAGCCCGTACAACGAAGGCTGGGTTGTGAAGATGAAGCCATCTGCGCTCGAAGAGGATTTGGCAGATTTGCTAACCGGAGAAGAAGCCGTAAAAGCTTATCAGGCAAAGGTTGATGCAGATGGAATTACCTGTACGCATATCGAAGGTACCGAAGAATATTAATATATAAAAAAAGAAGAATCATGACTCTTGATTTATCAATGAATAAGTACGCGGATGTCTCTATGGAGGAAAAGGAACGTCTCTTCGCAGAGGTCAAGGCGGATGAGCGGTGGCATCACGTGTTATATGGCTGTTACGAGTGCGGGATATGTGTTGCTTCCTGCCCTTCGGCGAGATTTTATGATTTTAGTCCGCGAGTAATAGCACAGGCGGTGGCAAGAGAAGACGTGGATTTGATTTATACCTTAATGAATGATAGTATTTGGGATTGTTCTCAGTGTTTCTCTTGCGATCGATGTCCCAGACAAAATTCTCCCGGGCAAATCATTACTGTTATGCGCGAAGTCGCCGTCAAAAATGGCCTTCAAACCGCTAAACAAGCACTCGAAGGCTATGGGCGTATCATCTATAAAATTATGTCTACCGGATCACAGGTCTCTCCTGATATGTTGCAGCCGGATGCATTCCCCGATTGGGGCGTTCACGTCAACGAAATCGCTGAAAATCTCGACATCTGGAGAAAAGCACTCCCACCGGAGACGCTCCACACTACCGAAACAGGTTGGACAATCGACGATAAGACGATCATCGAACTCTATCTGATTTGGCACATGACCGGGGTTATGGATTTAATCGAGGGCATTGACGAAGGGCTGTTTATGATTCTCGTGGACGTCATGGAAGAGCGATTAGAGGACGCAGGGTATGATGTTACCTTTGATTAAAAGGCTAAAAGGATTCGGATTGGTAAGCTTCCGAAGTATGAGGAAGATTGCTAAGCCGAAGGATAGCCGAATTTAGCCGAAATTTCACTTTTAAATTTAGAATTTATCATTTATAAATTAAATAAATATGATTCATTTACCAGTATCAAAAGCAAATGAGCGCATTTTTAAGGTTGATCCTGATAATGCGCCAACCCACGATCTTCGTGATGA
>JALVDO010000257.1 GCA_027008975.1 Saprospiraceae bacterium
TCTATGCACCGGGACTAAAGTCCTACACCACGAAAGAAATAGCGCAGCACAACCCGGCGGCTTTTCTCCCTATTAGCCTTACGGGGAATGCCTGTGCACTAGATTGTGATCATTGCAATAAGAAGATATTAGAACCCATGTTGGCGCTCGACCAGCGCGAAGGAGTCTTTGAAATGTGTAAACGCCTTAAAGCTGCCGGTACAGAATCCGTGCTCATCAGTGGAGGTTCGCTAAAGTCCGGTGAGGTACCCTTCATGAAACACATCGAAGAAATAAAGCGAGTCAAAGAGGAATTGGGGATGAAAATTATCATGCACACCGGTCTGGTCACAAAAGACGAACAGGCGCGTGCTTTGAAGGATGCCGGCGTTGATGGCGTGGCATTAGATATTATCGGTGCTCAGGAGACTATCAATGATGTCTATCACATGGATGCCACGGTGGATGATTTTGAAAGAACGCTAGCGCTACTGTCCGGTTACGGACTTAGTCTCCGTCCGCATATTATTTTGGGGCTTCACTACGGTGAAATGAAGGGGGAGCACAAGGCACTGGAGATGATTGCCAAGTATCCCTGCCATGCTCTAGTATTAGTTATTATCACACCTCTTCATGATACCAATATGTGGGGAGTCACCCCTCCGGCACCCAAAGTTATTGAAGAGTTTTTTATCGAAGCAAGGCTCAAAATGCCGGACACGTACATTATGGTGGGCTGTTCCCGACCACAGGGTGATCATAAAATTGCTGTTGACAAAGCAGCAGTCGAAGCCGGGCTAAACGGAATCGCCTATCCGGCGGAAGGAATCGTGGGCTTATCGAAAGAGATGGGTCTGAATCCTGAGTTCTTTGAAAATGCCTGTTCCTGTGGGGTCGAATAAATGTAGATACATACAGGAAGATGGTGTCTCCGCAGCGGTTGGGCTGGCAACAGACGAGTGGCTTATGGAGGATTATGCAACAGCTAGTGATACGAAAGCTACACTGAAGCTGTACACCTACCGGACGAATTGTGCTTTGGTGGGGCGGTTTCAAAATATTTTGGCAGAACTGGATTTGGAGGCTTGTGATAGAGAGGGGGTGCAGTACAGCAGACGACTGACAGGAGGAGGTGCTATCATCATGGGGGAAGACCAATTGGGTATTTGTCTGACGACCGATTCCAAGGCATTTGAGTGGCAAAATTTGAGAGAATTATACGTTCTGTTTTCTCAACCCATTATAAATGCGCTGGCAAAAATGGGCATTCAGGCAGAATTTAGGTCAAAAAACGACTTGGAGGTGGAAGGACGAAAAATAGCCGGTCTGGGTATTTACGTCAATCCGAAGGGCGCTATTCAATTTCACACCAGCCTCTTGGTAGATTTGGACATACTGGAAATGTTGAAAGTGCTGAAAATCCCAATTCAGAAATATTCTGATAAAAGAAAAATCCAATCGGTAGAACAAAGAATAACAACCGTCAACCGGGAAATAAACACAAAAATGACCCTACATGAGGTGCGGGAAATGGTGAAAAAGGAATTCGAAAGCTTTTTTGATTTTGAATTCCTTCATCTACCCCTCCAACGAGAAGAACGGCGACAGATTGATTTGTTGGTGGAGAATCGATATAGTAATGAAGAGTGGATTTTCCAGCGTTCACCACAAGCAGATATGACGGGTATGAGTGTCCTGAAAACACCTGCTGGGTTACTCCGCACTTACATCGGACTCAAAGGCGAAACGATTAAGAGCGTACTCATTACGGGTGATTTTTTGGACGGGCTGGATATTTTTAAGCTGATAGAAGGGAGATTGAAGTGGTCACCTTTGGATAGAGAAAAGATAACACAGGTCGTAGAGCAGGCTTTCGCCGAATCAAGACCTATTGAACGCCTAGAACCGGATCGGATAATTGATGCCATTTATCTCGCAGCAAGAAGGGCGAGGTCAGAAAATCGATTTACATATGATGGCTCGTGTTACTATCCGGAGGTATAAAATTATCGAGCAATGACAGTAGCAATAAACACCGGACAAATTCAGATAGGAGGGAAAATCATCCACGTCGAATTGTCGAATCAAGCAAAAAAAATGGCAGACAAATTGGAAAAGCCGTTGTTTGTCACAATGGAACTTTACTTCAGTTGTTTTGTGGTGAAAAAGGTGCGCTTCTCTCACAAAAAACCTGAATGGGATATGTTTGATGCCGGAGAAAATCTGTTCGTTGGTTTTAGAGTGATACAGTCAGCTCCTTGCAATATTCACGATTTGACGGGGGATAATACGCCGGTTTACATCGAGTTTCCGATTAAAAAATGGAGAGCTATTTTGCCCTATCATTTAAAGATTGATTACTCCAAAGGAGAGTGGAAAGGAACTTATGAATGGAATTTTAGGTCAAAAAAATTGGAGGAAAATTAAGCAGTATATGAATAATAAAACGAAAGACACCATGATACCACTCAATGTGGTTCAACTAGAAAAAGAAAAGCAATACAGCCCGGATTATGTCCGGATAAGTGCGGCGAGTGCCATGGCATTGCGTATGAAATCGGGGCGTTTTTCCAGAGATTTTCAGTTTGGGGGAATCAACTTGCTGCTTAACTATGAGGACGGTTGTCTGTCGGATTGCGGTTATTGTGGCCTGGCGCGTACCCGACCCGGTGATTATGAAGACCGATCTTTTATACGTGTGGACTGGCCCCTTTATGGTACGGATGAGGTGATAGATCGCATTGCGAGGTATAAAGAAAACATGACCCGACTCTGCATTTCGATGGTGACACACGGCAGAGCATATAAAGACACACTGGATATTACCGAGCGAATTGCCAAAAAGGTGGATACGCCGCTCTCGCTTTTAGTCGCGCCACCCGTTCTCAACCGGACGAAGTTGGAAATACTAAAGGATGCCGGTGCCGATATGATTGGTGTTGGTTTGGATGCCGTTTCCGAAAAGGTGTTTTTTGAAAGGAGAACCAACGTACCAAACGGTAGCCTAAAATGGAGTAATTACTGGGATATTATCGAGGCTTCAAGAGATATTTATGGTCCGTGGAAGGTCAATATCCACACGGTAGTTGGTCTGGGAGAGACAGATAAGGACTTAGTGGATATTTTTTATCATCTACGTGATAATCAAATTTTTCCTTACTTATTCTCCTTCAACCCCGAGCCTGATTCCCGAATGGGTAATCATCCCCGCGCGACAATTACACGTTGGCGGCGTATTCAATTAGTCAAGCATTTGATTGAAAAATACGACCTTAAACGGGATAAAATCGAATTTGACGACCAGGGGAATATGATAAAACTCAAAGATAGAACCTTTGAAATTGATAATTTCTATCAGACACTGGATGGTGGGCTACCTTTCGAGACGGATGGCTGTCCGGCGGCAGATGGCAGTTCAGGGTGCTCGCGCCCCTACGGTAGTTATCGTCCTACAGAGTCTTTTAGGGATTTCCCCTTCGCTCCCGAACCCGATGATTTGAAATTGATTCGGGAAGAGTTGCAAATGGAGCATTTGATAACTTAAAAATTATAAACATAAATAATTACAATAAAACATAAACATTATGAATATCATCGTACCTATCAAACAGGTTCCGGATTTGGTGGAAGAGTTGGAAATAGACTCTTCGGGAAAAGCATTGGATACGGAATGGTTGAAATACAAAGTCAATGAATTTGACGATCACGCCCTTGAGGAGGCGCTTTTGCTGAAGGAAGATAATGGAGGCACCGTGACAGCTATTGCACTGGAC
>JALVDO010000258.1 GCA_027008975.1 Saprospiraceae bacterium
CTCGCCCCTTCGCCCCTTCGCCCATTCACTCATCCCTCCTTCGTCAGGATGCAGGCCTCCCTCCCTTCGGTCATGAGGCAGGCATTCAATCATTCAATCATTGCAACCACTTCGTAAAGATAAGCTCTCCTCATCAAAAAAAGTTTGTCCGACAATGATTTTAACAGAATTTTGGCATCTCAAACGACCAATTTACAATCATTTTTGTTAAAATTATACATTGCATACACCAAATCGATACAATGTCGTTTATTTTGCATAGTCCGGATTCACTTGTTTTAGTCTTAGATTCTATTCAATTTCCTTATTTGGTAATGTAATTAAGTAATGCGTCTTTTAATCAAAAACGTAAAATTAACACCATGCAAAAAAATATATTAGCACTTATCTTTGGTTGCCTGTTTTTGTCGTCATTGACAGCACAGGAAATAAATATACCCGTCGTTTTGGAATGGGATGCAAACGCTTTATTATTGGAGGATGGAAAAACAGAAATATGGTCATTCAAAGGAGCCGGAATATCCGGTCTTAATGGAGGACTTCCTCTTTTCAGTACTCGTTTTGATTTGCCCTACGAGGCGGATATTCAGGTGACAATCAGTCGTGCACAATACGAGGATTTTCCGATGAAGCCGTCTAGTGCTGATGAATATCTTGGCGAGACCATTCGGTTTGAAACCATCTCTAACCGACACCACCGGCACTTTTACGGGAAGGTCATTTTTTGTCCTATTATTAAGCAGGATGGTGTATATAAACGGTTGTTAAGCGGGGAATTAAATATTTCCTACACTCCTCGTCCACAATTAGCTCTTAGGGATTTGCCTACTTATACTTCAGCCCTTAGTAATGGCTCGATTTATAGAATGGATATTACGGAAACAGGCGTTTATAAGTTGACTTACGATTACCTGAAAAACCAACTTGGCATTTCCGATTTGGATAATATTGACCCCCGTAAAATACAATTGCTTGGCAATGGTGGCGGTATGTTACCCATCGATCCGGATGCCGACCGTCAGGATGACCTGCGAGAGAATAAAATAGTCATCAAAGGAGAGGAAGACGGCAGTTTTGATTCCGGCGATTACATTCTTTTCTACGGTTATGCTCCAAACAGGTGGAAGTATAAGGCGTCTAAGAATCGCTTTTTCCGCCAGATGAATTACTATTCGACCAAGACGTCTTACTATCTTAAAATCGGGACAAACAACGGGGTTCGATTATCAACTGTTGCCTCTGAGCCCAACAGCAATATTACTTCGACAGGCTTTAATGATTACTACCGCTTTGAGGAGGAGGAGGTAAATGTTTTTCATCCGTGGAGCCGCGCCGAAGGTTCCGGAACGACCTGGTTTGGAGATTATTTTAAAATCGGAAGGGAAAAGGAGTATGCGAACTTGTTTACCATCCCCAATTTAAAAACTACGGATACCGTTTTTGTGGATGCCCAAATGGCTTTGAGATCGGATGTCAGTTCTAGTTTTGAGTTGATACTAAATGGTCAGACCCTCAATAGCGGGAATGCAGGGCGAATTATTACCCTTACGGGGAATGGCGATAATACTACTGATTATTACAAATTCGCCTATTTGGAAAGCCCTCTTTTCCTCAGTACGGATAATATTGATGCCAAAATCATTTACCCCTATCCAACGGGTGCTTCTGCCAGCGAAGGTTGGCTGGATTTTATCCAGTTAAATGTCAGGCGGAATCTCATCCTGTCAGGCGAACAAATGAACTTTAGAGATTTGCAAACTGTTGGTGATGGAAATATCACACAATTTTCGCTCTCGAATGCATCCAATGCAAGCGTTTGGCTATTGGATGAAAAGGGCGCACAGGCAAAAATTGCCGCGACGAGTCAGGGGACAACACTTAGCTTCAATATAGCAACCCCGGAGTTGAAGGAGTTTGTCGTATTCAATCCTGCTGCCAATCTATTGCGACCTACGGCGAAGGGGCTTATTGAGAATCAAAATGTGCATGGGATTGCTTCTGCCGATTTAATCATCATCTACCACCCCGATTTCAAAGAGGCAGCAGAGCGTTATGCGCAATACCGTCGTGACCACAATGGTTATGAGGTGGCAACGGTGGATATTTATCAGCTTTACAACGAATTTTCTTCCGGAGCGCAAGACCCGGCTGCCATCCGAAATTTCGCCCGAATGGTTTATGATCGTTCTGATAAATTCCGATACTTACTGTTATTTGGAGATGGATCTTTTGATTATAAAAATATTTATGGCGAGGGAAATCACTTCATTCCGACCTTTGAGGTGAACGACAATAATCCACTTTTCTCTTATCCAACGGATGATTTTATGGTCATCCTATACCAATCTAATCCGGGGAGTTTTGTAAGGGAGGAAATGCAGGTGGCAATCGGTCGGCTTCCTGTCAAAACCGCAATGGAAGCGGAGCAAACCGTCGATAAACTCATCAGTTATGACGAAAATACAGCAAGTTTCAAAGATTGGCGCAACAGGCTAGCCTTCTTCGGTGATGATGAGGATGGAAACCGACACATCACAGATGCAGATGGAGTAGCGGATATGGCAAGGTCAGAGTATAAAAAATTTAATGTTGATAAATATTATATCGATGCCTTTCCTCAGGAGAGTACCCCTGCCGGAGATTTGTCTCCCCAGGTAAATGAAGGTATTAACAATACCATTTTCAAGGGCGCATTGGTAATGGCATACCTCGGTCATGGAGGACCAAAAGGCTGGGCACAGGAGCGAATATTGAGTAATACAGATATTTTTTCCTGGCAGAATCCTGACCACTACCCAATCTTCATTACGGCAACCTGTTCTTTTGCACCCTTCGATGACCCCTCTATTCAAACTTCGGGAGAAAATGTCTTCCTTCAAAAAAATGGGGGTGCCGCAGCCTTATTTACAACAACCCGATCGGTCTATGCACACCAAAATAAGGCATTGACTACCTCTACTGCCAAATACCTGCTTAGCGATGATATTAGTCATACCAAAACCATGGGGACAGTATTATTGCAAGGCAAAAATGAAGTCATATCTTCCACCGGTGAGAATACCCGGAAGTTTATGCTTATCGGCGACCCATCACAGGTAGTAGCAACAGCACAATACCCGATACGGGTCACAAAAATAAAGGGAAATGATGTCGTTCCATTACAAGATACGCTCAGGGCATTAGAGACGGTGACAATTGAAGGGGACGTATTGGACTCGCTCGGTGCGATTTATACTACATTCAACGGTGTGGTCTATCCTACTATTTTTGATAAAACTGCGACTTTTACAACACTCGGACAGGATTCGGGAAGTAGTCCTTTTGATTATGATTTGCAAAAGAGTATTCTCTTCAAGGGGCGCGCATCTGTTGTTAATGGCCATTTTAGTTTCACGTGTGTCATTCCTAAAGATATTAACTTTGAGTACGGAAGAGGAAAGCTTAGTTTTTACGCCTCGGATACCACACAAATGATAGATGCTGCCGGTTATTACGACGAGGTTATTATAGGGGGGACAAACCCCGATGGATTTACAGACGATCAGGGACCACAGGTTGATGTGTTTATGAATACGGAGGATTTTGTCTTCGGCAGTATCACCGGTCCCAACCCAACGCTTTTGGTAAAATTAAAGGATGACTTCGGTATCAATGTCGTCGGGAATAGTATCGGTCACGATTTGGAAGGCTTTCTAGATGGAAACACGCAAAGCAGTTATTTATTAAACGACTTTTACGAAGCTGAGCAGGAT
>JALVDO010000259.1 GCA_027008975.1 Saprospiraceae bacterium
CTTAATGCCAAGGGCTTCTAATCCGATATTTTCGGTGTTCGGCGTGACTCCTGCGGCTGATAGAACAATATCGCAGGCGATGGTTTCTTCTTTACCTGTTTTTCTATTTTTGACGGTCACTTTACATCCACGTCCCTTAGTATCCACCTTCGTTACCTCGGTGTTACCCATTACTTTGATGCCTTTTTTCTTATAGATTTTGCCGAGTTCTTTGGAGATGTCAGCGTCTTCTCTTGGTACGAGTCCCTGCTCCATAAACTCAACGATGGTGATTTCTGTACCGATGGTATGATAAAAGTAGGCAAACTCAACACCGATAGCACCGGCGCCGACGATGACCATTTTCTTAGGTTGCTTTGGCAAGCTAAGCGCTTCTCTGTAGCCGATAATCTTCTTTCCGTCGATTGGCATATTTGGCAATTCCTTGGCACGACCTCCCGTTGCTAATATGATGTGTTCTGCGCTAATCGTCGATTTTTTACCGGATTCATCGGTGACTTCCACTTTTTTGCCCCGGAGCAATTTACCGGTGCCTTTTACCAGGGTGATTTTATTTTTTCTGAATAAAAAGCTAATGCCTTTGCTCATTCCTTCGGCAACGCCCCGGCTTCTCTTTATAATTTTCTCAAAATCTGCCTTTGAATTGCCAACCGAAATACCGTAATCAGTGGCGTGTTGGATGTATTCAAATACCTGAGCACTTTTCAGTAATGCCTTGGTGGGTATGCATCCCCAATTGAGGCATATTCCTCCCAGATTTTCTCGTTCTACAACTGCGACTTTCATCCCCAACTGCGACGCTCGAATAGCCGCGACGTATCCGCCCGGACCACTTCCAATTATTATAATATCAAAATCCATATTTATATTTTTTGTCTTTTAAGACGACTTATTAATTTAATGTCGGGCAAAGGTAAGGAATTAGGATGGGAATTAGAATTAGAATTTGAATTAGAATTAGAATTAGAATCCGATCCCTGAACTGAACGTAGTTTACGGAGAGAAGATCGGGGAGTGGTTTATAATAGGAATTAGAATTAGAAGTATTGCTTAAATCTTTATTCCCAATTTCATTCCCTGCTCAATCGCGCGCTTGGCATCCAATTCTGCTGCAAAATCCGCACCACCGATGATGTGGACGGTTGCGCCAATTGCTTTTAGAGGGGATTCCAGGTCTTTATTCGATACCTGTCCTGCGCAAATGATGATATTATCGACCTCTAAAACGGTGGGTTTACCTTTGAGTAGAACATGCAACCCCTCATCTGTGATTTTCTCATAAGTGACTTCGGAGAGCATTTGCACACCTCGCTTTTTGAGTGTCGCACGGTGTATCCATCCTGTGGTTTTTCCCAGTTTGGCACCAACTTTACCCTTGGAGCGTTGTAGAAGGTAAACACTCCTTTTAGGGGTGATTTTGTTGGGTGTTTGCAATCCTCCTGCTTCACGGTATTCGAGGTCGATACCCCATTCTTTGGAGAAGTGTTTATAGTCAGACGCGTGGTGGTCTTCTACCAGAAATTCTGCTACATCGAAGCCAATACCTCCCGCACCGATAATGGCAACCTTTTGACCTACCATTTTACCATCGGATAGAACGTCCTTGTATCCTAACACAGACGAATGATTGATGCCTTTTATACTTAATTTTCGGGGAGTAACACCGGTTGCGAGGACGATTTCGTCAAAGTTATCCCTCTTTTGGGTTTCGGGGGTAAAGGGGGTATTTAGGTGTAGCGTTATTGACAACTGCCTGATCTGTTCACGAAAGTAGCGGATGGTCTCGTGAAACTCCTGTTTGCCGGGGATTTTTTTTGCCATATTGAATTGTCCGCCAATCTCGCCCGACGCTTCGAATAATTCGATTTGGTGTCCGCGTTGAGCCATGGTAACTGCCGCGGATAATCCTGCCGGTCCGGCACCGACAACGGCAATTTTTTTAGGGTTCACAGTGGGCTTGATACTAAACTCTGTCTCCCTGCAAGCGCTCGGATTGACGAGACAACTCGCCGTTTTGTTTTTGAAGACATGATCCAAACAAGCTTGATTACAGGCAATGCAAGTGTTGATGAGGTAGGATTTATTAGTTTGTGCTTTGGTTATAAAATAGGCGTCTGCCAGAAAGGGGCGCGCCATCGAGACCATATCCGCTGCATTTTGTGCTAGTATTTCTTCTGCTTTTTCGGGCGTATTAATGCGATTGGTGGTGATGAGTGGTATGGAGACTTCTCCCATCATTTTTTTTGTCACCCACGTAAACGCTCCGCGTGGTACGCTTGTCGCAATGGTCGGTACACGGGCTTCATGCCAGCCTATGCCGGTATTGATGATGCTTGCTCCTGCTTTTTCGATGGCTTTGGCAAGTGTCACTACTTCCTCCCAGGTGCTGCCATCCGGTATCAAATCCAGCATGGAAAGGCGATAAATAATGATAAAATTTTCTCCGACTGCTGCTCTTATTTGGCGGACAATTTCAAGGGGGAATTTTATTCGATTGGCATAGCTTCCGCCCCAGTCATCTGTTCGTTTGTTGGTATGTCTGACGATGAATTGATTGATGAGGTAACCTTCCGAGCCCATCACTTCTACGCCATCGTATCCTGCTTCTTTGGCGAGTTGTGCCGCTCTTATAAAGTGCCGGATGGTCTTTTGTATGCCCCTAGAGGACAGAGCCCGGGGCTTAAATGGCGAAATGGGAGATTTGATGGCGCTTGGTGCAACGACTAGAGGGTGGAAGCCATAACGACCACTGTGGAGGATTTGCATACAGATTTTTCCTCCTTCCTCATGTACTGCATCGGTGACGGTTCGGTGGTTTCGGACGTGTTTTTGGTTGCTCATACGGGCAGAAAACGGGGCGACCCAGCCCGCTCTGTCGGGGGCAATTCCGCCGGTAACAATTAGTCCCACTCCTCCTTTTGCCCGTTCTCTGTAGAAAACGGCGAGTTTTTTCCACCCGTTTTTCTCTTCTTCAAGCCCGGTGTGCATTGACCCCATCAAAACCCTGTTTCTCAGGGAGGTGAATCCAAGATCTAAGGGCTGCAAGAGATTTGGGTATAGCATATTGTTCTTTTATTGGTCGGCAAGATGCACGCGAGGCGACCATTATTAATTGTCATCGTCCAAATCGATAATTTTGATCTCGACCCGTTGATTTAATTTTCTTCCCTCAGGTGTTTTATTGGTGGCAATGGGGAGGTCTTTCCCGTATCCCTTATAGGTCAATCTATTTCTGTCGATACCTCTTCTGATGAGGTAGTCAACCACCTTTTTTGCGCGCCCTTCGGAAAGCCAGTCTGCATAGTCCTTTTCGGGGCGATTATTGGTGTGCCCACCGACTTCAATTTTTATGTCGGGATTTTCTTTTAGGAATTTGTAAAGCAGACTTAGAGATCGAAAAGAACTTTTTGTAAAGTCTGTACTTCCCGATTCAAAGTAAATGCTTTGTACTCTGATAATATCTCCCTTTTTAATATCTGATCTTGAAATATCATCGAGCACTTTGCTTGGCTTTGTTGCCGGAGGGGTACTCTCCTTTGTTGTTGCAACAGGGTCTTTTATTTTTGTCTTCGGTTGAGGAACCTCACTGATAACATTTTTTTCAGGAGAGGGTTCCGGTTCGACCTTTGCAAGTGGCTTGCTTTCGTCACAGGGCACCCTGATAATGGGAGAGGCGTTATCAATAAGCAGATTACCGTTATACGGGAATAGGGTAGGAGTCCTGTAAAAAACCTCTAAGGTAATAAAGG